>JASFQX010000199.1:0-4797 GCA_050115215.1 Chloroflexota bacterium | reverse complement strand
GACGTCGTTCGGCGCGAGCAACCCGTAGAGACGCTGGCGCAGCTCGTCCTCATCGAGGCCGCGCGTGATGGACGAGCCCACGGCGAGGCTGATGGCGCCACTCTCCTCGCTGACCACGATAGCCACGGCATCGGTCTGCTCGGTCACACCAAGCGCGGCGCGGTGCCGCGTCCCGTACCTCTCGAGCGAGGCTTCGCGCTCGGCCACCGGCAGCATCATGCCGGCGGCCACGATCTCGTCGCCGCGCACCAGCACGGCCCCGTCGTGCAGCGGGTAGCCCGGAGCGAAGAGCGAGGCCAGCAGCTCGGCCGAGAGATCCGCGTGCATCATGACCCCGGTCTCGGCCATGTCGTTGAGACCGGTGTCACGCTCGATCACGATCAGCGCCCCGGTGCGGCGGCGGGTGAGCTTGGCGGCCGAGCTCGCGAGCAGGCCGGCCACGCGACGATAGCTCGATTCGGAGCCGCCGAAGGGCGCCCAGGAGCCGACCCGTCCGATGCGATCCAGCCCGCGCCGGAGCTCGGGCTGGAAGACGACGACGAGCGCCACCAGGCCCACCACGGCGCCTGTCTGGAGGATGCCCGAGAGCAGGCGCAGGTCGAGCTCGAGGGCGATGACATAGACGCCGTAGACGATGGCCGCGCCGATGGCCAGCCGGACCGCACGGGTCCCCTGGATAAGGCGCAGGACGACGTAGATCAGGACCGCGGTCAGGAAGATGTCGAGCAGCGCGCTCGGCTCGATCCGCAGATCTGCTGCTAGGTCACGCAACTGGTCCATCTGAGGCTGAGCCTACCACCGCGCCTGTGCGTGGGCCCCCGAGCCGGCAGGCACGTCAGGACCCCGCCGAGGCGAGGCGTTCGAGCTCCGGAGCAAGGTCGCGGAAGTCGCGCGCGAGGGCGCCGAGCGCGTTGCGCCGGAGTGGGTCGTCGTCGATGTCCAGGCGGTGCTCGATGAGCATGGCCCGCTGCACGCCCAGCTCGGTCCAGCCGTGACGCAGGTAGAGCATGGTCATGACGAAGTGGAGGTCGATGTTGCCCGGCTGGGCCTCCAGGCCGTGGAGGCAGGCATCGAGGGCTGCCTCGTGGTCGTTCATGGCGGCGTAGCCGTTGGCGGCCGTGAGGTAGGCCACAGCGGCGATGCCCAGGTCGCCCGCCCGGCGAGCCGCGGCACCGTTGGTCATGTGCTGCTCGATCTCGGCCAGTCGCGCATCGGCCTGTCGGTGTCCGCCACGTCCGGCCTGCTCCATGGCCGCCAGCTCGAGCGCACGGCTGCCCACCGCGCGGGCCTCATCCGGCCGTCCGGTCGCAGCCAGGGCGGAGGCCCTGCCCTGCAGGGCGGCGATGTCCGAGGGCGCGCGCTGGAGCGCTTCATCGAAGGCCGTGAGGGCCTCCTTCGGCTGCTCCATCTTGAGCAGGACCTGGCCCATGCGCACGAAGGGCAGCGGCCGGCCGGGCGCCAGCCGGCCGGCTTCCTGGTAGTGCTCGACGGCCTCTTGGGGGCGGCCCTTGACGACCGCGACGTGTCCGCGCTGGAGGGCATCCTTGTAGCGGGTAGAGACGGGATCGCTCATCGCGGTCAAGCATCATGCTTCAGCCGGCCCGGGACGATGCCACGAAGGTCCCGGGCTGCGGATAGGTGTGGTGGCCGACGGTGCGGGATGGTCGGGCCATCCCGCCGGACGACGCGGCCGCGGAGGCGGCGCTAGCGCTTGGTGAACTGCGGCGCCTTGCGGGCTCGCTTGAGGCCGTACTTCTTGCGCTCCTTCATGCGTGGATCCCGCGACAGCAGGCCGGCCTGGCGCAGCGGGGCGCGGGCGCCCTCGGGGTCCGAGGCCAGCAGGGCCCGGGCGATGCCGTGGCGGATGGCCCCGGCCTGACCGTGATGTCCGCCGCCATGGACCTTGATCATGGCGTTGTACCGACCCTCGGTGCCGGTCACGCGGAAGGGCATGAGGATCTCGTTGAGGTCGACCGCGTTCCCGAAGTGCTCCTCCAGGCTGCGGCCGTTGACCACGACCTCACCCTCGCCCTGGAGCAGGCGGACGCGGGCGATGGCCGTCTTGCGGCGACCGGTGCCCTCGAAGAACGTGACCTGGTTCATCAGTTAGCGCCTCCTGCCGGAGCGGGAACCGGCTGCTGTGCCTCGTGCGGGTGCTCCGAGCCGGCGTACACCTTGAGCTTGCGCATCTGCTGGGTGCCCAGGCGGGTATGGGGCACCATGCCCTTGACCGCGCGCCGGACGACCTCTTCGGGCCGGCGCTCGAGGAGGTGGCTCAGCTTCTCCTGGCGGAACCCGCCGGGGTAGCCGCTGTGGCGGTAGTAGTACTTGGATTCGAGCTTGTCGCCGGTGACCTTGATCTTCTCGGCGTTGATGACGATGACGTGGTCACCCGTGTCGAGATGTGTCGAGTAGGTCGGCTTGTGCTTGCCGGTCAGCAGTCGCGCCACACGCGTGGCGAGACGGCCGAGCGTCTGGCCGTCGGCGTCGACGACCAGCCACTGGCGCTCGATCTCACTTGCCTTTGGCGTGTAGGTCCTGCTCATGGCCCCTGTCGTGCTTCCTTGCTATCGGTGCTTGATCTCGTCTTTCGTCGGCCCCGGCCGATCGCCACCCGCCGCAGGCACAAGCCGTGCGCGGGCACGATCGCCCCGTCGAAGGCCCGGCCCGGCGAGTGCAGCTCGCCGACCAGGTCCTCGGCCGTGGCCCGGCCCATCCCGATCCGGATGAGCGCGGCCACGATGCTGCGCACCATCTGGCGCAGGAAGGCGTCGCCGGCCACGTCGACCGTGACCAGGTGGCCCCGCCTGCGGACCCGGATCTCGTGGAGCGTCCGGATCGAGGTGCGCTGAACGCGCCCGAAGGCCGAGAAGTCATGCCGGCCGACCAGGTGCTGGGCAGCCGCGTGCATGGCCTCGACATCGAGGCGCTCGTCGAGCTCGTAGTGGTAGCGGTTGCGCAGTGGCTTCCGCGGTCCCGTCCAGATGCTGTAGCGGTACGCTCGCCCCGTCGCCGCGCGACGAGGATCGAAGTCGAGCGCTACCCGCGTGAGCGGCCCGATCGCGACATCGGGCGGCAGCAGCGACCCGATGGCCTGACCGAGCGCCGACGCGCTCAAACCGCCGTGCCAGGTGAAGGCGATCACCTGTCCGGTGGCATGCACCCCGGCATCCGTCCGACCGGCCGCTTTGATCCGGAAGGCGGACCCACCCGAGAGGTAGGCCAACACCCGTTCCAGCTCTCCCTGGACGGTCCGACGACCAGGCTGAGCCTGGAAGCCGGCGAACTCCGTGCCGTCGTATTCGACCCGTGCGCGGTACCGCACGGGGCCGCCCTCTCGGGCGTGCTTCATCTTGTCCGTCGCGTCCTGACGCTTGCGCGCCCGATCGGCCGGCTTGGCTAGACCAGCTCGAGCTGGACCATCGGAGCGTTGTCGCCGGGCCGCGGGCCCAGCTTCACGATCCGGGTATAGCCCGAGTTGCGATCCCCGTAGCGGGGAGCGATCTCGTCGTAGAGCTTCTCGATGACCAGCGGCTCATCGGGCAGCTCGGCCACGATGCGGCGCCGGTCCGCGAGGGTGCCACCCTTGGCCAGCGTGATGACACGATCGACCATGCCGCGCACCTCCTTGGCGCGCGCCTCGGTGGTCTTGATCTGTTCGTAGCGCAACACGGCCACGATGAGGTTGGCGTACATGGCCTTGCGCGGGGCCGTCTTGCGCCCGAGCTTGCGGCCATCGATACGGTGGGCCATCGGCTACTGGTCCTCCGCCAGGGGCTCGTCGCCGACGTCGAACTCCGGCTCGTCGTCCTCGGGCTCGTCGTCGAAGCCTTCGAGGGCCTCGTCCTCGGGGGGCAGGAAGCCGCGCATGCGCAGGCGCTCCTTCATCTCGTCGAGCGACTTCTTGCCGAAGTTGCGCATCCGCAGCAGGTCCTCGTCCTGGAGCTGCAGCAGCTGGCCGACCTTGACGATGTTGTTGCGCTTGAGCGAGTTGTACGCCCGCATGGGCAGGTCCAGGTCCTCGATGGGCATGTCGAGCACGTTGGGCGGCAGCGTCTCCGCGCCACTCACGGCCTCGACCTCGCTGGTGAGCTGCCGTCCGGCGGTGGTGAACTGGCTGAACTGCTCGACCAGCATCTCCGCGGCACGCGAGAGCGCCTCTTCCGGCGAGATGGTGCCGTCGGTCTCGATGACCAGCGTCAGCTTGTCGTAGTTGGTGACCTGACCGACGCGCGTGTTCTCGACGTGGTAGTCGACCTTGCGCACGGGCGTGAAGATGGCGTCGACAGGGATGACGCCGATGGGCAGGCCTTCCTTGGTGTCCTCGGCCGAGAGATAGCCGGTGCCCCGCTCCACGGTCAGGTCCATCTCGATCGTCGAGTCCGGCTCCAGCGTCAGGATGTGCTGGTCGGGGTTGACGATCTCGACGTCCGCCGACTCGACGATGTCGGCCGCGGTGACCGGGCCGGCGCCGCTCTTGACCAGCTTCAGCTGGGTCGGGTGCGGGACGTAGCTCTTGAGCCGCAGCCGCTTGAGGTTGAGGAGGATCTGGATGACGTCCTCCTTGACCCCGGCGATGGTGCTGAACTCGTGGCTGACGTCGCGGATCTGCACGGACGTGACGGCTGCGCCCTCGAGGGACGAGAGCAGCACCCGACGCAGGGCGTTGCCCAGGGTGACGCCGTAGCCGGCACGCAGCGGGCTGGCCTCGTACTTGCCGTACGTCTCAGTCTCGAGCTCCTCGACGGACTCGATCTGGGCGTTCTCCAACTCGATCATCTGGTGGCGCTACCTCGA
>JASFQX010000198.1:0-4805 GCA_050115215.1 Chloroflexota bacterium | reverse complement strand
GCCTGGCTGGCCGAGCTCGGCATCGAGCCGGTCGATCGGGGTGAGCGCGACGGCATCAGCAGCTGGGACCTGCGTCTCGATGGACGGCGCCGCCCGGACATCCGCCTCACGCTTATCCTCGACCCCGGCTCTGCCCTGCTGCTGTGGGTCCACTACGCGCCTCCGCTCAGCGATGCGTTCCGCGTGTCGTACCGGCAGTTCCTGCGCTGGAACGATGAGCTGCCCTTCGTCAAGTTCGCCCTCTCGGCCGACGATCGGCCGGTGCTGACCTCTGAGCTGACGGCTGCCGGCCTCGACCGTGACACGCTGGGCGTGGCCATCGGGCGGCTGCTGGCGGTGTGCGACCTGACCCTCGATCGCGCTGTGGTGTGGCTGTATCCGGGACGCAAGTCACCGCCGCCGATGGGCCGACCGTCGCGCCAGGCCGGCCTCTTCGAGCGCTATGGCGAGGAGCTGCAGGAGCTGCTGGGCTCCCGCCTGGACGAGTCCGAGACCGAGCTCACCTGAGCCGGACGCCGACCTGGGCTAGCATCGCACTCATGAGTGCAAGGGGGCTCGGCCAACCCGCCACGACCTCATCCCACCAGCCACCGCCGTCGCCGGCCCATCAGCCGCGGCCCACGGCCGCCCGCCAGCCGGGGCCGATGGCGCCCGTGGTCGTCCGGGCGCCGAGCGTAGGTCGGTCACGACCCGCCGAGCGGCCGGCCGCGAGCGACGCTCAGGACCACTTCCGGCCCGACATCGAGGGCCTGAGGGGTGTGGCCGTGCTGCTGGTCGTGCTCTTCCACGCCTGGCCGGGGCTCGTGAGCGGCGGCTTCATCGGGGTCGATGTCTTCTTCGTCATCAGCGGCTTCCTCATCACCGGCCTGCTCTACCGTGAACTTGGGCGCACCGGGCGAATCGGCTTCAGCCGCTTCTACGTGCGTCGGGTCCGGCGCCTGTTCCCCGCTGCCGCGCTGGCCCTGGCGGTCACGTTCCTGTTCTCGGCCTGGATCCTGTCGCCGCTGGCCCTGCCGCGAGTCACCGCTGATGGCGTGGCCTCGGCGCTGTCGGTCGCCAACATCCGCTTCGCGCTCACGACCGGTGACTACTTCACGGCGGTGGCCACACCCTCGCCCTTCCTGCATTTCTGGTCCCTGAGCGTGGAGGAGCAGTTCTACCTCTTGTGGCCGGCGCTGCTCCTCCTCGTCTATCGGCTGGGCGGCGCGCGGGGACTGGCACTGGCCATCGCCCTCATCGCGATCGGGTCCCTGGTGCTGGCGATCGGCCTGACCGAGGCCGCTTCGACCTGGGCCTTCTACTCACTGCCGTCGAGGGCCTGGCAGCTGGCCGTTGGCGGCCTGCTGGCCCTCCTGGCCCTCGGTCGCTTCCGACACCGAGCCATCTCTGGCTCGCTCGCCCTGATCGGGTGGCTCGGCCTGGGCATGGTGCTGGCCGCTGGCCTGTTGTACGACGACCTGCTGGCGTACCCGGGCTGGTGGGCAGCGCTGCCGACCCTGGGCGCAGTGGCCATCATCGCCGGCGGTGACCGCCGCGGCAGCCCGGGCCTGTTGCTGGAGACGGCACCCCTCCGCTTCCTTGGCCGTATCAGCTACGCCCTCTACCTCTGGCACTGGCCACTGCTCATCCTGCCCGCGGTGGCCTACGGCGCGGAGCTGCCCGCCCTCGCCCGGGTAGCACTGGTGACCCTGGCCATCATGGTCGCCACCCTGAGCACGGTGCTCGTGGAAGAGCCCATCCGCCGCCGCACGGTCACCGCCCATCCACGGACGCTGCGGTTGGCCGCGCCGCCGCTGGTGGCCCTGGCCCTGGCAGTGGTCGTGGGAGTGGGCGCCAGCCAGTGGGTGACGAGCGAGGCCATCGCGGAGTCCGAGCGTGACGTGGCCGCGGCTGACGGCGGCGCGGCAGCCGCCAGGCCGCCGCGGGACGTGGAGGGGGACGTGCTCATCGAGGGCCTGGACGACGCGGACGACCCCGAGGGGAGACAGCGGGCTGTGCCTTCGCCCTCGCCGGACGCTGCCCAGGGTGGGATCCCCGAGCCCGCGAAGAAGCTGAAGAAGCCGGCGAAGCCCGGCCCCGAGCCAGCGGCGACGCCGACGCCCAGGAAGCCCCCCGCGCCGAACAAGACTCCCGCACCCAAGAAGGCCCAGACGCCCAAGAAGGCCCAGACGCCCACGAAGACGCCAACACCGAAGAAGGCCCCTGCGCCGACCCCGGACTGGCGCCTGCCCGGTGACGTCAAGCCCAGGGTCTGGACCGCTGCCGGGGACACCGAGTTCCTGAAGAAGAACGGCTGCCTGCACGCCGAGGACGCCACCCAGCCGAGATCGTGCGTGTTCGGCAAGAAGGGCTCCCGGTTCACGCTGGCCCTCGTCGGCGACTCGCACGCCTCGCACTGGTTCCCGGCGCTGCGGCGGGTGGCGGACATGCGTGGCTGGCGCCTGGAGACCTATGTCAAGGTCTCGTGCCCCTTCACCGACATCCTCGTCCGCAACCTCGAGAAGAAGAAGCGTTACACGGAGTGCCTGGCCTTCAACGAGAACGTCGTGGCCAGGCTGAAGTCCAGCAAGCCCGACCTGGTCGTGACCGCACTGAGCCGCTGGCAGCATCCCGTCGACAGCTCCTACGAGAGCCCGTCGGCGCAGGGAGAGGGCATCGCCCGCATGCTCGAGCGTGTGCCGGGCCGCAAGGTCGTCATCGCCGACGTTCCCTACCCGGGCCATGACGTGCCCGAGTGCCTGGCCCAGAACCTCAAGGACATCCGCGCGTGCGCGGTGGCACCGCACAACCGCACCTCCGGCGGCTCACCCGCCCGCGAGCGGCAGGCGGCCAGGTCGAGCGGCGGGGTCGTGCTCAACCTCAACGACCTCATCTGTGCCGGCAAGGGCCGCTGCCAGGTGGTCCTCAACGACATGATCATCTTCCGCGACCACCATCACCTGACCGCCACCTTCTCTCGCTCGCTGGCTCCCCCCCTGGAGCGAGCGCTGGATAGGGTCTTGAGCCAGAAGAACAAGAAGAAGTAGCCGGGAGCGCCAGCGCCAGCGGGTTCCCAGTCGGTACACTTGCGCACCTGATGGATGGAGTGACCCGAGAGCGCCGCCGGCCATCGCGCGGCGTGCTCAGCGGCGACTCGGCGGACGTCTACTTCCGGCGCGCCGAGGAGATCCTCGAGGGCGAGGGCCTGGACCCGGTCGTGGTGATGGAGGTCTTCTCTCGCTCCGAGGGCATCCTCTGCGGCATCGACGAGGCCAAGGTCCTGCTGGCCTCGGTGCTGGCCGAGAGCCACGAGGACTACACCGTGGAGTCGCTCTCCGATGGTGACTTCTTTGGCTCCAAGGAGATCGTGATGCGCATCAAGGCGCGCTACCGCGCCTTCGGTCTCTACGAGACGGCGATCCTGGGCATGCTCGCGCAATCGACCGGCTGGACCAACGCCGCTCGCGAGTGCGTGGCCGCGGCGGCCCCGCAACCGGTCATCAGCTTCGGCGCTCGCCATGTCCACCCCCACATCACCGACACGCTCGACTACGCCGCCATCGTGGGTGGCTGCGTGGGTGCCTCCACTCCGGCCGGGGCCCGCCTGGCGGGCCTGGCCCCGACCGGCACCATGCCCCACTCGCTGGTGCTGGTCATCGGTGACACCGTCCACGCGGCCGAGGCCTTCGACCGCCACGTGGCCGTGGACGTGCCCCGCATCGTGCTGGTGGACACGTTCAAGGACGAGGCCGAGGAATCGCTGCGCGTCGCCCGCGCCCTGGGGGACCGGCTCTACGGCGTGCGCCTGGACACCCCCTCGGAGCGCGGCCGGGTCACTGCCGACCTGGTCATGGAGGTGCGTGCGCGGCTGGATCTCGAGGGTTTCGAGCACGTCAAGATCATCGTCTCCGGCGGCCTCACGCCGGAGCGCATCGGGTACTTCAAGGAAGCCGGCGCACCGGTGGATTACTTCGCGGTGGGCAGCTACATCAGCGGCGCTTCGCCCATCGACTTCACCGCCGACCTCAAGGAGATCGATGGCCGGCCCATCGCCAAGCGTGGCCGCATCCCGGGCATCACGCCCAGCCCGCGGCTTTCCGAGGCCGACCTCCAGGAGTGGTTGCCCGGATAGCCGCCCCCTGGCTATCGCTCATCGCTCCAGCTCGCCAGTATCGGCCAGCCGCGCCAGCCACAGCAGGCCCACCAGCGTCTTGGCGTCCTCGACCTCGCCCCGCTCCGCGCTGTCCACGGCCTCGCGCCACGGGAGCCGCACGAGATCGAGGTACTCGTCCGCGTCCGGTCCGCGGTAGTCGTCGAGCGGCTCGAGCGCCGTGGCCAGGTAGAGGTGCATCAACTCCTCGGTGAAGCCGGGGGCGGTCCAGAAGCGGCCCAGCTTGCGCCAGCGGCCGGCGCGGAAGCCCGTCTCCTCGCCCAGCTCACGAGCGGCGGCGAGATCCGGATCCTCGAGCTCGCCGTCCGGCATCCGGTCGAGGGTGCCAGCGGGCAGCTCGAGCATCACCCGCTCCACGGGCGTGCGCCACTGGCGAACCAGGAGCACGTCCTGGCCGTGCAGCGGGATGATGCAGACTGCGCCGGGATGCTCGACGATCTCGCGGATGTGGCGTTTGCCGCCGGGGTCTTCGACCGTGTCCACGCGGAAGGTCATGAAGCGGCCTTCGTGCACGATCCGCCGCTCGACAGTGGTCTCCCTGAGGTGCTCGTCCGGATGCTCGTCGCTCATGCCCGCAGCATACGAGCCGAGATCCCGCGCCGCCGCACGGGCCGACGCCGTGGGGGGAGGGGCGGCCCGCAGAGGTTTGCTGCGG
>JASFQX010000197.1:0-4808 GCA_050115215.1 Chloroflexota bacterium | reverse complement strand
CTGCCCACCCCCCGGACCCAGAGGTTCACCGCATGCAGCAGACCCACCAGGATGCCGAGCTCCTGGTGCGGGAACCCGGTGTAGGCCTCGAACGAGAGCACGCGCTCGACGAGGCCCTGCGGGTTGCCCGGTCCTACGGCTCGCGTGGTGGCGGTGCCTTCGCGCCGGCTGCCTCGTCGGCGCCGTGCCAGCTCTGGTGTGACCATCGCTCCTCCTCTCCGTCCGTGGGCCCTACGTCGACACCGCCGCGGTGGCGACGAGGACCGCGCCGGCTACGACCAACGAGACGTGCCCGCCGATGAGGGCCCAGCGGCCGCGTGAGGTCGGGTCGTCCAGGCGCTCGGGCACCGGCAGGACCCGGAACCACAGCCACAGCCCCAGCCCGCCACCGAAGGTCACGCCGGCCAGCATCAGCAGCCAGCCGCTGGCGGCGACCGGATCGCCCGGCAGCCTGGTGAGCACGACGCCCAGCAAGCCCAGGCTCACCAGCGTCGAAGGAAGCACCAGCCAGTACCGCGCCGACAGGCTGTGCAGGCTGGCCAGCAGCGTCACCGGCATCAGGATCCAGCCCGCGAAGAGGGCGGCCCCCACCAGATACGGCGACTGGAGCGTGGCCACGGCCAGGGTCCAGATGAGCCCGAGCATGACCGCGCTCACCAGCGACAGCCGCTTGACCCGTCCGCGGACACGCGGGTCATCGGTGAGCTCGACCGGGACCGGCCGACCGAGGGCCTGGTGGATCATGGCGCCCGGCTCGGCCAGGCTGCCCGCAGGAAGAGCAGGAAGCCGACCAGGAAGACGATGTCGATGAGCGCCCACGGGATGAAGAAGTTGCTGGGCAGCTCACCGATGATGAGATACCAGAGCGCCAGGCCCGAGTAGGCGATCTTGTAGACCACGCCGATCATGACCAGGCCCAGATAGCGGCGCGGGGCGGTCCAGACGAGCAGGTAGCTCAGGCCCTGCACGAGGATGAAGACCGCGGCCAGCTGGATGTAGGCGATGTGGGGCGGCAGCTCCATGCCGACCCAGTCGAGGATCTCCTCGCCGAAGAAGAAGAAGGCGAGGCCGAGCAGAGCGTCGTAGAGCCCGGCGATGAGGAAGAAGGGACGCCAGCCGGGCCAGTCGGTCCGGTTCATCCGCTCGGTGATGGTGGTCATGCGAGGACCTCCTCTCGGCGGTGGCTGCGCACGTACTCACGCCGCTGATCGCGGAACCGCTTCGCGCGCGCCTTTCGCTGATCCTCCGTGTACAGGCGCAGGCCCAGTGCCAGGCCCTCGCGATGGAGCATCTCCGGTGACATGCCCTTGGGGACGTGATTGACGTCGAAGAGCGTGCAGCGCTCCCAGGCGCCCTCCTCCAATAGCCGGCCTTCCTTCGTCAGACGCTCGTAGAGGGGCGTGCCCGGGTACGGCGTCATGACCGTGATCTGGACGTCGAACTGGCCGCTCTCCTCCACGAAGCGCTCGATGTTCTCGAACAACTCCGGTCCGTCGCCGTCGAGGCCCATCACGAAGCAGCCGTTGACCGCGATGCCGTGTCCCTGGATGCGGGCGATGGCGTCCTTGTAGTCGTCGAAGCGCGAACGCTTCCAGTTCTTGCGCTGCTCGACGTGGTCGATGCCCTCGGCCGTCGGGCTTTCCAGGCCGATCAGCACCTCGGCGCAGCCGGAGATGCGCATCAGCTCCAGCAGCTCGGGGTCGTCGGCGATGCTGATATCCGTCTCGGTGAACCAGCGCAGTCTCTCGGGGGCCATGGCGCGCAGGAGCGCCTTGGAGTGACGCCGGTCGACGAACGTGTTGTCGTCCGCGAACTCGATGTACGGGTAGGGCCAGATCTGGCGGATCGCGTGGATCTCGGCCATGACCCGCGCCACCGGCTTGGTCTTGTACTTGGGCGTGAGCATGATCGACGAGGCACAGAACTCGCAGCGCCAGGGGCAGCCACGCTGGGACTGGACCGTGAGGCGGTTGTAGCGCTCGACATCGAGCAGGTCGTAGCGCGGCATGGGCGAGTCGGCCAGGTCGAACTCGCGTCCGTCGGGCCCATACCTGCCGCGCAGCGGCCGGCCCGCCTGGAGGTCGTCGACCAGGTCGGCCCAGCCCAGCTCGCCCTCGCCGATGACGACGGTGTCGGCATGCTCGGCCGCCTCGTCGGGAACGGCCGTGACGTGGAGCCCACCGAGCACGGTGCGCACGCCCACTGCCCGGTAGCGGTCGGCGAGCTCGTAGGCGTCCTTCTGCTGCGCGGAATACGAGGAGATGGCCGCGAGGTCGCAGTCGGGCAGGGCGCCCATCTCGCGGATGTCCTCGATCTCGTGGTAGCTGACATCGAAGCGGTCGGGCGTCATGCCGGCGAGGGTCAGGAGGCCCAGGCTCGGGAGCGAGGCGATGACCTCGCTGCGCTCGAGGAAGCCGGGCATCGTCAGGCCGGCCTCGGTGATCTCGCTGTTCCACGCCCGCAACCCGCTCATGGCGATGAACGCGATGTGCATGTCCCACCTCGGCTTGACCGAGGCCGCCCCCGGTGACCCCGAAGACGTCCCTCGGGTTCTCCTGTGTGTATGGTCTTCCCCGCAGCGGCAGGGTCAAGGGCCGGACGGACTAGGAGTCCCAACGGCGCAGCACGAGCACCGCGTTCTGCCCGCCGAAGGCGAAGGCGTTCACGAGCGCGAGCTGGCATCCCCGCTCACGCGCGACGCGCGGCGTGCAGTCCAGTGCGCCCACGGCCGGGTCCGGATCGGTCAGGTTCAGCGTGGGCGGCACCCGGCCCTCGGCCATGGCCTTCACGGCGGTGACCGCGGCGATCCCGCCGGCCGCACCCTGGCTGTGGCCGACGGCGGACTTGGTGGCTGTCACGCTGACGTCGGGGGCATGACCGCCGAAGAGCGTGGCCAGGAACTCGAGCTCCGCCCGGTCGCCCTCGGGGGTGCTCGTGGCGTGAGCGCTGACGAGGTCAACGGCGTCCGCCGGCAGCCCGGCCTTCTCCAGCGCGCGACGTGCCGCCCGAAGCGCGCCGCTGCCGCCGGGCGCTGGTCGCGTGATGTGGCTGGCGTCGGCCGTGGCGCCATAACCGCAGACCTCCGCGTGGATCGCGGCGCCGCGGTTTCGCGCGTGGTCCAGCTCCTCCAGCACGACCACGGCTGCCGCCTCCGCCAGCACGAAGCCGTCACGAGCGGCGTCGAAGGGCCGGCTGGCGGCAGCCGGGTCGTCGTTCCGGGTCGAGAGCGCGCGCATCGCGCCCAAAGCCGCGACGGTCACCTCGTACACCGGCGCATCCGCCCCGCCGGCCACCATGATCTCGGCATCGCCCCGCAGGATGGTCTCGGTGGCCTCGCCGATGGCATGTCCCGAGGAGGCACAGGCGCTGGTGGTGGAGTAGTTGGGGCCCTGTGCGCCGCAGTCGATCGCGGCCTGGGCAGAGGCCATGTTGGCGATGGCCATGGGGATGAAGAACGGGCTCACGTGATCGGCGCCGCGTCTCGACCACTCCCCGATCTGGTCGACGAGCGTGCCGTTACCGCCGAGGCACGACGCCACGATCATGCCCGTGCGCTCCGCCAGTGCGCCCTCGAGGTGCGCGGGCAGGCCGGCATCGGCCATGGCCTCTCGTGTCGCCACCAGCGCCAGCTGCGTGTAGCGGTCGGTGCGCCGGGCCAGCTTGGGGTCGAGCACAGCGGCCGGGTCGAAGCCGGGCACCTCGCCGGCGATCTGGCAGTGGAGGCCCGAGGGATCGAACGACGCGATGCGACCGATGCCGGACCGTCCCCTGACCAGGCCCTCCCACAGGCCTGCCACACCGATGCCGAGCGGCGTCACCGCCCCCAGACCCGTGATGACCACGCGGCGTTCGGTCATGCGATGCGGCATCGCTCGCCTTTCCTCCGTGCTCGAGCTCGGCTCCCATCCTCCGCCTGACACCCGCCGGGTCAAGTGACCAACGGCACGGTGTGGGACCGCACGGCGACGTCGTCGCCTGCGCTAGCCTTCGGGCATGTTGCGCTGGATCGTCTGGCCGCTGACGCTGCTGCTGGGCGCGATGCTGACCGCCGCTGGTGCAGCCGAGCCCACGCCTGATCGTGAGCCGGCCCACGTCGGCGACGAGGTCTGCGTCTCGGCGGTCGTCGAGGGTGCGGTCGGCGAGGTCTGTGCGCGGCGGGAGCGGTTCGGTGCCAACTGGGCCGTCGCGCTGACCGACACCGAGGATGATGATCGCAGCGTGCGGGCGACGGTCAGGCTGGACGTCGGCGACGCGCCCGACGAATCGGAGGCCGTCGAGAACGACGATGGCGTTGGTCGCAGCGTCCGTGCCGGCGGCCGCTTCAGCCCACGGGTGGGCACGTCGCTGGGGGACATCACCGTCGAGACCTGCGCGGTCGGCCGCCTGGTGCCCGATCGCTGCCAGACGGCGTCGGCGCCGCTGCCCCAGCTCCGCAGCCGGGCGACCCCAGCGCAGCGCGAGCGGCTGGAGGAGCTTGTCTTCGAGATGCCGCTCGAGCAGTTCGAGGAGGTCCGCCGCACCGACGAGCGTGCTGCCGTGGACGCCGGCTTCGACTGGACCAGCGACGGCTGCTCGGCGGGGCCGTTGCGCGGGCTCTTCGACCAGCGCCTGGGAGCGGCCTGCCTGCGGCACGACTTCGCCTACCGCAACTTCGGCCAGTCATTCCTCGATCCGACCGACCAGGTCCGCCTGCGCATCGAAGACCAGCTGGCGGCGGACGCGATGGCCGTGGGGCAGGGGAGGCTGGCCGATGGCCTGCGGGAAAGCCTGCGCCGCTTCGGTGGTCCGGTCTTCTTCGGCGACGATCT
>JASFQX010000196.1:0-4826 GCA_050115215.1 Chloroflexota bacterium | reverse complement strand
CCGGATCGCCGCCCCGGGGAGCACGCCATGACAGCCGATCCCTTGTCAGGGCCCGCGAGCGGCACGGGTCCAACCGGGCCGCACCAGCGGGCCAGGAGCAGCACCGTCGTCCCCGACACGATCGGAGGCAACGCCCTTTCCAGGCAGTATCGGAACGAGCATGTACCGACCCGTGCGCCCCACCAGACCGCGGCCCTCCTGCTCGCGCGCGCTGGCGACCGGCTCGAGCATCGTGCGGCGGCCGACTACATCCTAAGCGCGGGCAAGGCCATCAGGCGCCGGCGAGTCCCGACGGACGCTCAACTGTCCGAGAAGGCCGTGCGCCTCGCGCTCGACGCACCTCTGAGCTGGGTGACCGAGGACTGGTACGCCGTCGAGCGACCGTGGGAGTCGCTGCCACCTGACGAGCTACTGGCCTTGCTGTCGGTCGGCTTCGGAGAAGACGCGCGCCTCTGGGAGCTCAGGCAAGCCAGGGACGCCGGTGAGCTCGACCCGGCCGCGCTCGACTGGGACGACTACCTGCACGTGTTCCGAGTCGACCGCCAGCCCGAGGCCATCTTCACCGTCTTCCTCGGCTGCCTGCCCGGTGCCGCCGCAGGCATCGTGGCAGGCGTGACCGTCGGCGTGTTGACGGGAAGCCCTGGGCTGGGACTTGGCATCGTGCTTGGATCAGCCCTGCTGGGTCACGGCCTGACCTTCATACGAGCCAGTGCCCTGGATGCGGAGGACCGGGAGCATCACCTCGGCGAACGGTACGACCGAGCGTTCTCGCGGATCTATCTCGGGACGGGCCCTGTCGTCGCGGTGATCCTGTCGATGCTCGTGGTCCTCGGGCACGCCCTGCTGTGACCGACGGCTCTCGCTCGCCTTGCCAGGCCGGCTGAACCGGGTCCTCCACACCAGCATGCGACTCCAACATACTGCCCGGCAGGGATCGCGCAGCCACGACGAAGACGCAGCGAAGTGGCCGCAGCCATGCTCTGGTCATGCTGGCCATCCTCGATACGGCGGTCGTCCACGGGCTGCGCGGTGAGCTGGTCCGAGTGGAGGTCGACGTGGCCCCGGGCCTGCCGTCGTGCCAGATCGTGGGCCTGCCCGATGCGGCCCTGTCGGAGGCGCGTGAACGTGTCCGCAGCGCCATCCGCAACGCCGGCTACCAGTACCCGCTGTCGCGCATCACCGTCAACCTGGCTCCTGCCGACCGGCGCAAGCATGGAGCCGCCTACGACGTCGCCATCGCGATCGGCATCCTGCTCGCGTCGGAGCAGCTGCGAGCCTCGGGCGGACCGTGGGCGCTGCTGGGTGAGCTCTCGCTCGACGGAGGCGTCATGCCCATTCCCGGCGTGCTGCCGATGGTGGCCACGCTACGGGCCTCGGGGCACGGTCGTGTGTGCGTGCCCCAGGAGAACGTGGCCGAGGCGCGCCTGGTCTCGGGCGTGGCCGTGGTCGGCACGGCCGGGCTCGACGAGGTGGCCCGGCTCATCGCCGGACCTCGTGGCCGCCGGGCCGCGGTCGCCCAGCGGCGGAAACCGATCCGCGTCTCCGGGCCGGCCGCACGCAGCCCGGTGGGGGAGGGACCGGCGGTCGTGGAGGTCGCCGAGGTCACCGAGCTGGCCGACCTGCGCGGGCAGGAGCAGGCTCGGTGGGCCCTGGAGGTGGCGATCACGGGCCGGCACAACCTGCTGCTGGTGGGTTCGCCCGGCGCAGGCAAGACGATGCTGGCGCGGGCCGTGCCCGGCCTGCAGCCACCGCTGACCGAGGAGGAGGCGCGCGAGGTGGCGGTCATCCGCAGCGTGGCCGGACTGCCCACGACGGCAGCCGAGGGCCTCGCCCGCCCCTTTCGCAGCCCACACCACTCCACCTCCTACGCGGCAATGGTCGGGGGTGGGCCGCGATTGCGTCCGGGGCTGGTGACGCTGGCCCACCATGGCGCGCTCTTCCTCGACGAGCTGGCCGAGTTCGACCGGAACGTGCTCGATGCCCTGCGCCAGCCGCTGGAAGACGGTGAGGTGGAGGTGGTCCGAGCGCACGGCTCGGTTCGCTATCCCGCCCGCCTGCAGCTCATCGCGGCCATGAATCCCTGTCGCTGCGGCTGGCACGGCGACCTCGAGCGAAGCTGTCGCTGCCCGGCCCGTGAGCCCGCGCGGTACGCCCGGCGCGTCAGTGGCCCGCTGCTGGATCGCCTCGAGATGCGCGTGGTGATGCCGCGCATCGGGGCCGAGCAGCTTGTTGCCCTCGACCCACCCGAGAACAGCGCCGCAGTCGCGTCCCGCATCCGTGAGGCGTGGCGGCGTTCGCTCGAGCGAAACAAGGGCCTGCCCAATGGCGCTCTGCGAGGCCGTGGCTTGCTGCGCGCCTGCGGTCTGGCGCGCTCGGGGCGGGTGGCGGTGACAGACATCTCGGCACAGCTGGAGCTCACGGCCCGCGGGGTCCATCGCCTGTTGCGAGTGGCCCGCACCATCGCCGACCTGCGTGGCCGCGGCCCGGTAGGGCCCGATGAGCTGTACGCAGCCGCATCGCTGCGCGACCGCTCGATGGAGCTGGCGGAGGCCGCATGAACGAGCGCGACGCCTGGATCGCGCTGGCCGCCACCGAGGGCGTGGGCCAGCTCACGTTCGAACGGGTGCGCGCGCTGCACGGCACGGCGGCAGCTGCGCTCGAGGCCGTCGCGGCCCTGCCCGAGGGGCGAGCGGATCGCGAGCTGGCGGCCATGGTCGAGACGCGGATCCGGCCCGGTCTTGCCCGCCGTCTCCGTGCGGCCACCCGCGATCCACGACGCGTGCAGCGCGAGATGGCGGCGCTCGGCGGATGGGTCTCGACGCCGTTGGACCCAGGCTATCCGGAGCGTCTCCACCACATCGAGGAACCGCCGATCGTGCTCTACGGGCTCGGTGACCAGGACGTACTCCAGGAAGCGGAGAT
The DNA here is from genome assembly GCA_050115215.1 of Chloroflexota bacterium. Taxonomy (GTDB): domain Bacteria; phylum Chloroflexota; class Limnocylindria; order Limnocylindrales; family CSP1-4; genus JAFMJV01. The sequence continues at coordinate 1,904 of JASFQX010000196.1, read as the reverse complement.
CGTGGCCGTCGTCGGCACCCGGCGCCCGACCGCCACGGGGCGTGACCTCGCCGCCCGGATCGCCACGCGGCTTGCCCAAGCCGGCGCCGTCACCACCTCCGGGCTGGCCATGGGCATCGACGGCGTCGCGCACCTCGCGACCCTCGAGGCAGGCCGGCGGACGCTGGCGGTCGTGGGCAGCGGCCTCGACACACCGGGCCCGGCCGGTCACCGCCGGCTGGCGCGTCACATCGCCCGACAGGGGGCGGTCGTGTCGGAGCTGGCGCCGGGGGTGCGGGCCACGCGCGGCACGTTCCCGCGGCGGAACCGCATCATCAGCGGCCTCAGCGATGCCACCATCGTGGTCGAGGCCCCGGCCCGCAGCGGTGCGCTCATCACCGCCCGCCATGCGCTCGAGCAGGGGCGCCTGCTGCTGGTGGCACCCGGCCGGCCGCTCGATCCGCGGGTCGCCGGCAACCTCGCCCTGCTGCGGGAGTCTCCGGCCCGACCGCTGACCGGGCTCGACGAGATGGTGGCCGACCTCGGTCTCGACCGTGCTCGCGATCGCGAGGGCCAGACGCGGCGCCTGTCGCTGGCGGGAGCCCTGGAGCTGCTGGCGCCCGCCCAGCGGGCGGTGGCCGAGACGCTGGCCCAGGGACCGCGCACGGTCGATGCCATCTGTCGCGAGACCGGGCTGGCGGCAGGGGTCGTGGCCGCCAGCCTGACCATGCTCCAGCTGCGAGGCTGGGCCCGCGTCCACGGTACGACCCAGCTGGCAGCAGGACCTTTGGTCGGGATGGACAACGAGCGTGTCGCGTGAGAGAGTCCGCCGAGCCCGGCCGGAGGATGCCGGTCGTCGCAGCGTAGGATGGAGCCATGATCCGCAACGTCATCCTGCATCTCCAGAGCGAGCTGCCCATGAAGGCAGACATCGAGGCCCTGCCCACGGCTGCCGATGCCGGCCTCCTCTGCACCAACCTGCGCACGCTCGAAGGCCGCAAGCCCATGTCGACCGAGTTCCTCGACTCGGTCTTCCTCATCCCCTACAACGTCATCCGCTTCATCGAGATCCCCCGAGTGTCGATCCACGAGTCCGGCCTCGACCAGGACCTGCCCGCGGCCCGGCCGGCGCTGCCGGCAGCAGCCGGGGCCACGCCCACCGATGCGGGCGTGCTGGTCACGCCAGCGCCTGCCGAACTGGAGCCGGCGGACGAGGAGGACGAGGAGCTGGAGCACCTGGAGGTCGACGCAGAGCTGCTGCGCCGCATCCGCGAGGCATGACCCGCGGCCCGGCCCGACCGGGTAGTGCCGCTACGCCCCCTTGCTATAGTCTCCGGCCGTGACGAAGAACCTGGTCATCGTCGAGTCGCCGGCCAAGGCGCGGACGATCGAGCGCTACCTCGGGCAGGGCTACAAGGTGCTGGCCTCCTACGGACATGTCCGCGACCTCCCCGAGAACCCGGGCAAGGGCAAGTTCGGGGTCGACGTGGAGCACGACTTCGCTCCCCAGTACGTCATCAACGAGGACCGGCGCAAGCAGCTCGACGCCATCACGCGCGCGGCCACCGGCTCCGACCTGGTCTATCTCGCCACCGACCTCGACCGTGAGGGCGAGGCCATCGCCTGGCACGTGGTCGAGGCCGTTGACATCCCCGATGAGAAGCGACGCCGGGTGACCTTCAGCGAGATCACCCAGTCGGCCATCCGGCAGGCCTTCGAGCACCCGCGCGACATCGACATGGGCCTCGTCGACGCCCAGCAGACGCGCCGCATCATGGATCGCCTGGTGGGCTACACGCTCAGTCCGCTCATCAGCCGCAAGGTGCGCAGTGGCCTCTCCGCCGGCCGCGTGCAGTCGGTCGCGGTGCGGCTGGTGGTCGAGCGCGAGCGAGCGATCGAGGCCTTCACCGCACGCGAGTACTGGA
>JASFQX010000195.1:0-4854 GCA_050115215.1 Chloroflexota bacterium | reverse complement strand
GGCGCAGGACCCGCTGGATGAGCGCACGATTCTGCTCGCTGACGGCGTACATCGATAGCGCAGTGCGCGCATCGCGGGCACCGATGGCATCCATGTTGACCGCGCCCAGCAGCTCCTCCCAGCGATCCTCGTTCGCGGCCACGAAGAGGTGCTCACCGCTGTTGGCGTAGTAGTCCTCGCCGTTCATGGGGACAAGCTCGACCCGGTAGGGACCGTCATAGTCGTCCAGCAGGCCCGCCACGCCCAGCAGGGCGCTGACGCCGGTGGCGTTGTCGAGCGCCCCTGGCGAGCCGGCCTTGGAGTCGATGTGCGCGATGACGGCCGCCCTCGGGGCACCCAACGGCCCGCGTGCCGCGGTCAGCTGACGTCCGTCGACCCGGAACCGCTCGGAGACGAGGACGAGCCTGGCGCTGGTCCCGGCCAGTCGCGCGACCTGGGCGCCGATGACGTCCGTGGTATAGGCATTGGGGATCAGGAAGTCCCCATCCTCGATGAGCGGGTAGGGATAGAGTCCTCCTCCCATCCCGCCGCCGCGCCCGGTGGCGCCGATGATCGCGGCCGGCTCTCCCTCCTCAAGCAGCTGGTAGATCCGCCGATGCTCGGGCGCCTCGACGAAGTCGAATGACTTGGGGAAGAGCTGGTCGGCAGCGATGGCGCCATGGAGGAGGACGATGGCGCCGCGCAGATCGGCCGCTGCCAGCTCCTCGACCGTCTCGATGGCCAGCAGCGGTGCGCTGACGTCCACGGGGGTCGTGTAGGGGCCGGGCCAGACCTCCAACGGTCGTCCCTCGACGCTGAAGGTGGCGGGACCCAGCGCGCAGTCGAGGGCCTCGAAGTCGACCGCATCCACGACCCACCCGTGCTGCTCGAAGACCGATCCGGCATACACGACCGCAGCGATGTTGCCGGGTCCGCCGACGTGGCGGTCGGGGTATCCGTCGACGATGGCCTCGAGGTGGCGCTCGACCGTCTTGACCAGGGGCTCGCGCATGTCCCATGAACGTGGGGCACCGGGCTCGAGACTGCTAGGGTCCTTCGGCTCTGGATGGCCTGGCCGGGTGGCCGCAGGCGACGGCCCGAGTCGGCGTGCGACGACGCGGGTCTCCAGGCGCTACGCTGCCCCGATGCGCGTCCCCGATTTCCTGGTCCGCCAGTTCTACGTCCCCGGCAGCCTCCAGCCCGAGGGTGACGGGTTCCGGCTGCAGGCCCGCAACGCCCTCGGCGACGGCACGCTCGTGGGTATCGGCTCGGTCGTCGTCGACGGCACCACCATCGACCCGGCAGCCATCACCGCCACACGCGCGGGTGACGACACCGTCCATCGCGCCGCGGATGTCTCACGCCAGGCGCCGGTGTCGTTCGGACGGGGGGACGTGGTCACCTTCCACGTCGCGGGCTACCGGCTCTCGCCGGGCGAGCACCGCTTCGAGGTCGAGGTCTTCGAGCTCAACCTGGGCTCGCTCCAGCTTGCCCTCAAGGACACCGTGCGGCCGAACCCGTCCACCTAGCTCGAGGGACCGGCCTCGACCTCCTCCAACAGCTCGAGGGTGGCCGCGGTCACCTGTGCCTGCTGCTCGGCGCGGCTGATGGTGGCGGTGCCGTCACCGTCCTGCTCCCCGTACCAGCCGAAGCCGGCGTGGTTGCCCCCCGCGATCTCGACGAAGGTCGTATCGGCCGGCAGCTGGGCGCGTGAGGCCTCGACCTCGTCGAGCGTGGTCAGCCCGTCCTCGGTGGCGTAGACCGATGTTGCCGCCAGCTCGGCCGCGGACAGGTCGGTGCCGTCGGGAGGATAGGCTGCCCACAGCGCCAGCCCGTCGAGGTCATGACCATCCGCGTACTGGGCCGCCATGGCGCCGCCGAGCGAGTGCCCGGCGATGACCCAGCGCGCGATCTCGGGATGCGCCTCGATGATGCCGTCAGCCGCGTTGGCGTCGAGCACGGCCAGGCCGAAGGGCATGGACGGGATGATGCTGGTGTAGCCGGCCTCGGCGATGACCCGGACCGACGGGGCGTACGCCTCGGCGGGGACTCGGCCTCCGGGGTAGAGGATGAGCCCGGTGCTCGATGCCTCCGCGGGCGTGAACGTGAGCCACGGGTCGGTGTCGACCGTGACGGCGTCGTCGGAGACCAGGGCCGCCTCGGCCTCGGGCATGGGATCGGCGAGGTTGGTCAGCCACAGGTAACCCAGGACCCCGACGAGGAGGAGGACCGCGATCGCGATCCCGGCGATGCGCTTCCAGTGTCGTCGCATGACTCGGCAGTCTACGTCGGGGGGCGATCTTCGACCCGGCGGTGGCCCTGATACCATCCGGCCGATGACGACAGCCAGACACGCCGGGAGGCTCGCCGGGCGACCGGGTCTCACCCTTGGCGACTACCTCATCCCCGCGAGCGTCGCCAGCCGGGCTCCCGCCTGGGCCCGCGACCTGGCGCTGGTCGCCGCCGGCGTGATCCTGCTGATCATCGGCGCGCGCGTCGCCTTCGAGCTGCCCGCGGTGAGCCTGGGTCGGCTCTACGTTCCCGACAACCCCTTCGTGCCCATCACGCTCCAGACGTTCGGCGTCCTCTTCACCAGCGCCGCGCTGGGCGCCCGGCGCGGATCCTCGGCCACAGCCGTGTACCTGCTTCTCGGCGCCATCGGCCTGCCCGTGTTCGCCTTCGAGCGTTCCGGTCCCGAGACGTTCGTCGCGCTCGAGTCCGGCCGCGTCGTGCTCGGTACCACCGGTGGCTACCTGGTCGGCTTCCTGCTGGCCTCGGGCGTCGTGGGTGCGCTCGCGCAGCGTGGCTGGGATCGTCGCCTCGGCGGCTCGCTGGGCGCCATGCTCATCGGCACCCTGCTCATCTATGCGGTCGGGCTCACGTGGCTGGCCCTGGCCCTCGGCTCGGGCGTGGTCGAGGTCCTGCCCTTCGGCCTGTACCCCTTCGTGCCGGGTGACGTGCTCAAGCTGCTGCTGGCGGCCGGAGCCCTGCCGCTGGGCTGGCGACTGGCCGGCAGGCGCGCCTCGGGAGGGTCGTCGAACCCGGGCTGATGGCCGCCATCGTCACCGAATCGCTGGGCAAGACATACGGGGGGCACGGCTCGCCGTTCCACCGCACTCCTGGGGTGCTGGCCCTGCACGACCTTTCCATCGAGGTGCACGAGGCAGAGATCTTCGGCTTCCTCGGCCCCAACGGGGCCGGCAAGTCGACCACCATCCGGCTGCTGCTAGGCTACCTCCATCCCTCCGAGGGCCGGGCGCAGGTGCTGGGCCACGATATCGTCGACCACAACGAAGAGATCCGCCGGCGCACGGGCTACCTGCCCGGCGGCATCGCCTTCTACGACACCATGACCGGTGCCGAGCAGCTCGACTACCTCTCGCGCCTCGACGGCCGCCCGTCGCCGCTGCGGGACGAGCTGGTCGAGCGCATGGAGCTGTCCCGGCGTGACCTCGGCCGGCAGATCCGCGACTATTCGCGCGGGATGCGCCAGAAGGTGGGCATCATCCAGGCCCTCCAGAGCGACCCCGAGCTGGCGATCCTCGACGAGCCGACCGAGGGTCTGGACCCGCTGATGCAGCGAGCCTTCTACGAGATCCTCGAGGACCGGCGCGCGGCCGGCCGGACGATCTTCTTCAGCTCGCACATCCTGAGCGAGGTGGAGCGGGTGTGCGACCGCGTGGCCATCGTGCGCAAGGGCCAGCTGGTGGCGCTGACCGACATCGGCGAGCTGCTCGACCGGCGTCGCCGACGGGTCGAGATCCGCCTCTCCGGCCCGCCGCCGCGCCTCGAGGATGTGCCCGGCGTCAGTCACCTGCACCTCCACGAGGACGTGCTCACGTGCCAGCTGGAGGGCGACCCGGGCCCGCTCGTGGCGGCCCTGCAGGGCACGGCCATCAGGGACCTGCTCATCGAGCCGGCGCGCCTGGAGGAGGCGTTCATGGAGTACTACGCGGATGACGACGCTCCCGCCGAGCGGGCAGGGGAGGCCGCGTGAACCTGCCGCTGATGCGCTACACCTTCGCTTCGAACGCGTTGCGGCTTGTGGTCATCTCCGCGGGCCTCCTGCTGATGGGCGCGATCATGCCGCTGATGTACGCGGCCTTCGGGCAGGAGATGAGCCAGTTCATCGAGTCGGTGCCGTTCTTCTCGCAGGTCGCCTCCAACTTCGGCGGTGGCGACGTCATGTCGCTCGAGGGCTCGCTGGCCGTCGCCTTCACCCATCCCTTCTCACTCCTGCTCCTGGGCATCGTGGCCATCGCCTTCCCGGCCCTGGCCATCGCCGGCGAGCGAGACAGGGGCACGCTCGAGGTCACGCTCTCACGTCCGATCTCGCGACGCGGCCTGCTGGCCACCCTCTACGTCTCGGGGCTGGTCTTCATCGGGCTGACCCTGGGCGTGCTCGTAGTCACGGTCGGGATCGTGAGCTTCCTGGTGGGCTTCGGCGACGAGGTCGACTACGGCCATCTCCTGCAGCTGTGGCTGGCGGCCGGGCTGCTGTTCAGCGTCTTCATGTCGCTCGCCTTCGCGGTCTCGGTCGGCGCCGATCGGGCGGCACCGGCCATCGGCATCCCGTCGGCGGTCGTGCTGCTCAGCTACCTGGCCTGGGCCATCGGCGGGATCTGGCCCGACGTGCGCCTGCTGGCGGACTTCTCGCCCTTCGAGCTGCTCAAGGCTCGGGACGTCCTGGCCGCCGGCCTGGCGCCAGGCGACGTCCTGATCATGGTCGGGCTGTTGGTGCTGTTCACGGCGGTCGCCTTCTACCGCTTCCCGCGACGGGACCTGCCCGCACCCAGCTGAGCGGAGGTCCCGGCTGGGGGCTGCCCGTGGGAACGACACTCGGCGAGCTGGAGGCATAGGTAGACTGTGCGCGTC
>JASFQX010000194.1:0-4861 GCA_050115215.1 Chloroflexota bacterium | reverse complement strand
GAGCAGTCCCACGGCTGTATGGTCCCACGTGTACTTGCCGAGCGCCACCGTGCGGCAGTGGGCCCGCCGTGCCCGACGTTCAGCGGGAGCGGCGCTGAGGAGTTCGGCACAGGCGGCCGCGATGGCGGCGGGGTCGTCGATGTCGACGCAGACGCCGACGCCCTCCTCGCGCGTGAGGCGGCATTGTTCATTGCCGGTGCTGACGACGACGGGCACGCCCGCCATCATCGACTCGAAGAGCTTGTTGGGCAGGTTCATCTTCTGATTGAGCGTCCGCGGCGGCTGGCCCACGAACGAGACGTCAGCGCTGGCGGTCCAGGGCATGAGGTCGTCCGGTCGGACCGCCGGCAGCAGGTAGACCCGCCCCGGATTCGCCGCCACGGCCTCGGCGATGAAGGGCTCCAGCCGGCCGTAGCCCATGAACACGACCGCGGCCCCCAGCTCCATCAGCCGGGGCTCGGTAGCGGCGGCCACCAGCTCCTCCACGCCGCGGTCGACCGAGAAGCCGCCCTGGTAGAGCACGAGCGGACGTTCGGGCTCGATGCCGGTCGCCTCGCGGATGCGGTCGGACGCGATGAGCCCGGGCTCGTCCGGACGCCAGGCCGGCGGGCAGTTCCAGAGCACCGTCGGTCGCGGCACGCCCCACCGCCGCACGACCAGGTCGGCCACCGGATCGCTCACAGCCAGGAAGGCGCTGCCGTCGCGGGCCCAGTCGCGTTCGCGGCGTCGGACCAGCTCACGCACGATCCAGGGCATGCGCGCCAGGCGCGCCGCCTCGGTGTGGTAGTCGGCCACGTCGTAGACGAAGCGGCCGCCGAGCCGCCGAGCCGCCTCGCGGACGACCGGCAGGACGATCAGCGACTGGGCATGGAAGACGTCCGTCTCGGGTGCGGACTCCACCACGACCTCGGTCCACGGTCCGGCCCGACGAGCGTTGGCCACGACCTCGAGCACCCGGCGGACCGGATGCAGCAGCCGGTCGAGACCTGCGGGCGCTACGGGCGGCAGGACCTGACCGTCGTAGTCGAGCCGGATGAGCCGGCAGATGCCGCGCCGGATGCGCTCGGGCAGCGGCTTGAGGGCGCTGCTGATGCGCCGGTCGATATCGAGGCGCGTCAGCCGGACGCCGGGTGCAGGCTCCTCCTCCCTGGGCAGGCCCGGGGCCGACCAGCCGAGGATGCGCAGCCGGTGCCCATCGGCCGCCAGCGAGGTCGCCGAGCGCAGGAAACGCGAGTCGAACTCGAAGGGATTGGCGGCGACGATGGTGATGTTCAGGCAGCCTGGCTGCGGCGCATCTTCGGTCACGCGTGCGGGATCTCCACGATCAGTCCCGGAACTCCGTGAACCGGGGTACGTACGCGGCCCAGCCTACCCCGGTCGGCAGGTTCGGGCAGCGACGTCAGCGCTCGACCGAGTCTCGCTCGATGGCGGCGGTGGGCCCGCGCCCGCGCAGCTCCTCCCAGCGCAGCTGGAGCACCACGAGCAGCGCTTCCACGATGATCGACTTCGACATCTTGCTGGTGCCGACCGCACGATCCTTGAACACGATGGGCACCTCGGTCACGTTGGCGCCGGCGCGGGTGGCCAGGTAGGTGGTCTCGATCTGGAAGACATAGCCACCCGAGTGCACGCGCTGCCAGTCGACGGCCTCGAGCGCCCGGCGGCGCCAGGCCTTGAAGCCGCCGGTCAGGTCGTTGGGCTCCAGACGCAGCACGACCTTGGCGAACAACGATCCACCACGCGAGACGATGCGTCGCAGGACGCCCCAGTCCTGCACCCCACCACCGTGGGTGTAGCGCGAGCCGATGACCAGGTCCGCGTCCTGGTCCAGCGGCGCCATCAGCGCGGGCAGGTAGTCGGGCGAATGGGACCAGTCGGCGTCCATCTGCACCACGCGTGAGGCGCCGGCCTCGAGCGCGACCCCGAAGCCGTCGATGTAGGCCTTGCCCAGCCCTTGCTTGGCGGCGCGGTGCTTGACCGTGATGCGCGGGTCCTGCGCCGCCAGCTCATCGGCGATGGCGCCGGTGCCGTCGGGCGAGTCGTCATCGACCACCAGCAGGTGGGCGCCGGGCAGCGCCGACAGGATGGCGGCGGAGATGGGGCGCAGGTTCTCGGCCTCGTCGTAGGTCGGGAGCACGACCCACGTGCCCTCGTAGCGGCCACCGGCGGCGTGATCGTTCACGGCCATAGTCTATCGGCGCCGGTCCGGCAGCCCGGCCGGTTCACTTCAGCCGGATGCTGAAGACCTTCGCGTTGGTGCCGCCGTCCGTGTCGGTGCCCACGACCCGCACCTTCATGACGCCGGCCTTGCCCTTGTCCCTGGTCTTGATGACGACCTTGAACTGCGTGCTCGAGAGGCGCGTGATCTTCCTCGGCGGCACGGCGTACTTCGTGATGCCACGCTGGTTGGCGGTGACGACGGGCTTGCCCTTGAGCGGCTCGGCCGAGGTCAGCTTGAGGGTGATGGTGTCGCCACGCTGGCGCGTCCACTTCCTGGTCCAGGCCATGAACGGCATGTGCCGGAGGGTGACCTCGTGAGCGTAGGTGCCGGAGGGTCGCTTGACGCTGATGCGCGCCGTGTACCGGTCATCGGGCACGTAGGCCCCCGTGTCGTCCCGGCCGTCCCACGCGAAGCGCACATCACCCGGCGCCCGTGCCTCCTGGTCGATGCCGCGGCGCACGACGTTGCCGGCCCGGTCGCGAATGACCCAGCTGACGGTGGCCTCGCGCGTGAGCTTGGCCCTGAGCGCGCTCTTGGCCACGAGGGTGTCACCGTCCCGGGCCCAGAAGAGCCCGGGGCTGGCGGTCGGGCTCTTGATCGAGCTCAGGACCTTGACCTGTGTCGAGCGCTGCTCGCTGCTGTTGCCGGCCCGGTCCGTAGCGGTGAGGTAGACGTTGAACTTGCCTTCGCCCGCGTACTTGCCGTTGTCCTTGCGTCCGTCCCACGCGACGGTCCCGGCGCCCTGCTGGGCCCAGGTGCTCCAGCGGCGCACCAGGCCTCCGTCTCGCTTGACCCTGACCTCGAGGAACGCTCCCTCGGACAGCTTGTAGCTGATGGCGATGGAGTCGGAGATGCCGTCGCCGTTGGGCGTGAAGACCGGCACCGCCGAGCTGGAGATCGTCGAGACGGCCTGCCTGGCCGTGACGTTGCTGACCACGGGAGCCACCACATCGGCCGGAGCGGTGTCCGCATCGCGCCATTCGGTGGTGGTGAAGCCGAGATCGCCGGTGATGCCGCGCAGGTAGCCGTAATCGGGGTCGGGGTCGATGTGCACGGTCGCGCCCGGGATGCGCACCGAGTCGTAGTAGCCGGGCTGCCAGCCGATCCAGCCGTTGAGCGGGTTGACGTCCTCTCGGTAGCGGGTCATGAAGACTGCGTCCATCGTCGCGTCCTCCTCGTGGAGCGCCTTGACGATGTCAGCTCCGGGCTGCCAGCCCAGCGCCCACACGACGCGCGCGCCGACGGAGAGGAAGCCGTTGGCGAAGTTGTCCACACGCTGCACGGCCACGTCGCGCGAGGGGATGGGCATGCCCGATGAGGCATTGCCCGAGGCATACGAGAGGTGGGTCAGGATGACCACCGCGTTCGGCGCGAGCTCGATGTTCTCGCGCAGCCAGTTGGCGCCCTTGTACACGACCTTGTCGGGGCTGCGCTTCTCGGGGTCGGCGGCGTCGAGACCAAGCCCGTTCTTGGTGTCCTCCTGGAACGGACCGTAGTCGCTGGGCCAGCCGTTGCCGTGGCCGGCGTAGACGAAGAGGTCCGCTCCCTGCGCCTTGTTCCTGACCTTCGAGGCGGGCGCGTAGGGATGGAAGATGCGCACGACCTCCATGCCCTGGGCTTCGGCCGCATCGGCGATAGCCCTGGCGTAGCCCTTGTACCTGGCGGTCAGGCTGTGCACCGGGCCGGCCACGATCACCGCCTTCTTGGGCCCGTCGGCGGCGCTGACCCGGCCCACGAGGTTGAGCGCAGAGCTGGTGAGGATGAGCCCGATGATGCAGAGCAGCACCGCCAGCACCCGGAGGAGGTCGCGGCGGCGCACGGGGCCACCGGATCGAGCGTGCTGGCCGGTGCGGTGATGTGCCGACATGTGCCGCCAAGCGTCGTCGTCCCCCCGCGGATGGGCCATCCCGAGATGGTCAGGCGAGATGGTCCCAGAAGGTCCCACAGCCAGGGCCGCGGCCGGCCACGGGCTCTCCCTCGCCACCCGCAGCACGGGTCGCCACCGGCCGCGACTCAAGCGTCGCTCTCGTCGTCGCCGCTCTGCCTGGGCGGGCGGAAGTTGGTCATGACCAGCACGTTCTCGATGTGCTCGAGGTCGGCGGTAGGCACGATGAGGGCGGTCTTCACGATGGTGCTGGGATCGTCAAGGATCTCGATGACCCGGCCGATGGGGAGGCCCTTGGGGTAGACCGAGCGGAAGCCGCCGCCGATGCGGGCGCCGAGGGTCACCACGAGATCCTTCTCCCGGACCCTGTCCGTGCGCTTGATATCGGTCATGGCCAGGGGGGCCGAGAGCCGTCCGATGACGTTGCCGGTGGCCTCGGTCGGGCGGTCGAGACCGGCCACCAGGAACTCGGGGTCGCTGATGAGCATGACATCGGCCCAGCCCTCCCCCACGTCCGTGACCCGGCCCAGCAGCGCGCCGCCGTCGGAGATGACCGGCGCTCCCTCACGGATCCTGGCTTCCGAGCCGCGGTCGATGGTGATCTTGCGTTCGAACTGGGTGAAGTGCCGGGCGCTGACCCCGGCCGCAACGGTCCTGATGTCCTTCTTGCCCAGCGCGTTGCGTGTCCCCAGCACCTTGTTCAGCCTGTCGTTCTCTTCCTGCAGGCTCTCGATGAGGTCGAGCTGCTCGCCGAG
>JASFQX010000193.1:0-4899 GCA_050115215.1 Chloroflexota bacterium | reverse complement strand
AGGCGGTCGGCGTCCGACCCCTCGAGCGGCTCCGGCGCCGTCCCGAAGGACTCGACGATCGTGCCGGTGACGTAGGTAGCCGCAGCCGGGCCATCTGCCGCGACTGCGGGGGCCGCTGTCGCCAGGACCAGCAGCCCGACCGTGATGATGGTGAGGCGGAAGGTGCGCATGTCGATCAACTCCTGCGGATGGGCTCAAGTCACCGCCGAGGCCGGCACCGAGCGCAAGGGTCGAAGGTCACCTTGAGTGTCGGGCCAAGACCACCGTCGAGCGAAGCCGAGGCACTGCTGGAGTCGCAGGGGAAATCGATCGATGACCTCTACGTCGCTGCAGCGCTCCACGAGCCGGAGCTCGGAAGGATCTCCACCATCACCGCCCTCCGCGTGGATGGTGCCGTCGCGGCCCGTCTGGTCGACGCTGCGATCCCGCTGCTGCTCGGCATCGAGCGCCCCGTGACGGCCACACGCACCGTCGGAGAGAGCGAGATCGAGACCATCCAGGTGCGCGACCAGACGATGCCGGGCGCCTACCCGACCACGTTGTACGGCCCGCTCGGCGACACCCTGTGGATCGTGACGGCGCACGATCGCCGGCTGCTCGGCGAGATCGTCGAGGCGCTGCCCGGGCCGGGCGGTCGCGTCCTCATGCCGGAGCTCGGGGTGGCCATCACCTTGCCCGAGGACTGGCAGGTATCGAGTTCATGCCCGTCGACGAGTCAGCTGCCGTCCCGCGGACCGAGCCGACTCCTGAGCCCACCATCCTCGAGGAGTAGCCGCCGCGTACGTTGGGCCACGAGCGCGGCAGCTGCGGCTGCTGACGCCGGCCGAGGTCAGGTCCTGTCGCTCAGCCGCAGGGTTCCAGCCCCGTGCAGGCGGCATCCAGCCGCGGGACGCCGACCTGGTCGGGTTCCGGGTAGGTCTGGATGAGCTTGGCACCACCGCTGTAGGTGACGGTCCAGGCGATGAGCTGTACCACCTCGCCGATCTGGTTGGTGTTATCGCCGTTCACCTGGACGTTGTCGCTGGGCGCATAGACGATGCCCCAGACGGCCAGGTTGCCGTTGCCCGGGATGTTGACGGTGCTGTTGGCGGTCGTGCACGTGGCCACGTCGAGCGGCGTCGTGCCGCTGAAGCAGGCCTCGTCCCGGGGGACCTCGATGGTCAGCATCAGGCCTTCGGGCGACTTGACCGCCTGTCCAGCCCAGTCGACCGCCGGCGCGGCGCGGCAGTCGTTGGCCGCACAGCTCTCGTCTCCCTGGTTGAGGACCATGGCCACGGAGTTGTTGGCCGCGAGCTCGGCGTCCTGCGGGACCACGAGCACGACGCCCGGCTCATCCGAGATCAGGCCGCCCATGAGCCTGCCGCCGATGTCGATGCCCTTGCCTCCGAAGTAGTAGGCGCCGGGCAGCAGATAGGCGACCTCGGTGTTCTGTGAGACGTTGAACCCCAGGTGGTCCTCGTACACGCCAGGCAGATAGCAGACGACATCCAGCGAGGGATCCTGGAGGACCGAAGCGTAGGTCGTGGGGAACCCCTCCGTGCCGGGGGGCGGGCAGGCGCCCGGGCCGTTGCCCACCACCGCGTCCCAGCGACCGTCCTCCTGTCGGGAGTACCTGGGCGCGCCGGTGAAGTCGGCGATCATGTAGCCGGGGTCGGGGATGAGCTTGCGCAGGAGCCGGCCTTCGGGCAGGCCGTTGACCTGGTTCCAGGGGTCGGGGCTGATGTCATCGATATGGTCGATGCGGTAGCCGTTGGCCAGCGTGATGCGGCCACCCGAGTTGGTGTAGGCGCTGGTGTTGGTGCCGACGTCGCCGCGCAGGACGTCGACCCAGGTGTTGGTGCCGTCGACGCTGATGTTCTCGCGGTTCTGGTCAGTGCCGTTGGGCAGTGGATGTGGTGGACGCAGGGTCTGGATGGCGTACTTGCCGCTGAACTGGAGGTTGGCCACGGCGCTGGCGGTCACGTTCCAGTCGTCCTCGCCGGCGAGCCGAGCGAAGGTCAGCCCGTAGCTGGGGTTGCGGATGGTGACCTGGATCGACCGCTGCGGGTCGCAGGTGACACAGAATGGCGCTGGCGTCATGACCGAAACCAGGAAGGGCGTGTCCGGCAACGCACAGTCGACGATGTCGAGTGTGGTCGCACACCCGGCGCCCGATGGCCGGGCAGACGCCTCCAGTCGGTTGACGAGGATGTCGAGAGCGTGGCTCCTGGCGCGGGAGCGCTCGTTGTCGGTGATGAGGCGGGACTTCGCCTGCTGCAGATCCTGGCTGCCGGCCAGGGCTGCGGCCTCGGCGGTCGTGGTGTAGAACCTCTCGGCGGACAGGACGCCGGTGACGTCGACGGCCAGGGCCGCGGCCAGCATCAGCGCCGTCATGAAGATGGCCATGAGCGGCAGCACCTGACCCCGTTCGGAATGGGGTGACATCAGGTCGCTCATACCGGCTCGGGCTCCATGCGGAACTCCGCGGTGGTGGTGAGCTGCCCCTCACCGGGTACGAAGGGGAAGAAGATGGGGACCTGGTGGTCGATCTCGACGCGCACCCAGGCCTCGTCCTGGTTGGACGCCGGCGGGCACGGCTGACCCGTATCACGCGGCCACGAGACGACCACCTTGTTGGTCGGCTGCGTGCCGCCGTTGGCCCACAGGTCCGTCGAGTACCCGAACAGCGTGGACTGTCCGGCGATGTCGTTGGCGACCTGGGTCACCTGGGCGCTGCTGCCATCGCAGGACGCCTGAGTCGCGGCCCAGCGTCCCGTGTCCCGGGCGATCTGCGTCAGCGTCTGCTGCGACCAGAAGATCAACCCGAACTGGATGATCCCGGCGATCACCACGAACAGCACCGGGGCCACGATGGCGAACTCCGCCATGGCCTGGCCGCGTGGCTGGTCTTGTGGAGGGCGGCTCGGCACCGCCTCCCATTCATCCCCCACGGCGTTGGGTCTCGATCCCATGTTGTCGCCCCGCTCTGCACGTTCTAGCAGGGTGGCTCATTCGAGGTGTGCGGCGGACGGCACCACCGCCTCTCCTTGACCACGTATGGGCAGCCTACGGCCGTCGTCGGGCTTGGTCGATCACTCATCAGACACGGCCCCCGGTACCATGGAGCCGACCTGCCGCGCCGCGCATGCCGCGCGTGGGCGCCAGGGCGGAACGGCACAACCAGCGATCATCCGCCCCCTCTGGCGGCACAGCCCTTGCCCCCGAACCGCGGAGTGGCGGCTCGGACCGGCGGAGGGCGCCAACTGCCAGTTCAGCAGCCGTCGTTTGCTCTGTGAACGTCTGGCCCTGGACCCCCCAGGCACCGCGACCTTGACGATCGCGGTATACTCTGTACTGCAGAGTACTCTGCAGAACTGCGCGGCATGCGCGACTAGGATCGAGGCACGACCGGGGGGATCAAGTGACCAACGAGATGGCCGATCTTCGGAAGCTGGAACGGGATGCGTTCCGACGCTTCTATGAGGACGGCCTGTTCGACGTCTACATCGGCGCCATGACGCTCGTGTTCTTCGCCGCTGCGGCCATCTGGGAGCTGTTCGAGGACGAGCTCGTCAGCTACGTGGGCATGCTGGCGATCGCGCTCATCGTCACCGTGCCGCTGCTGGCCTTTCGGCGACGGCTGCTGCGAGAGCGCCTCGGGACGTTCAAGCCGGGGCCGCGCCGCAAGGTCCGCATCACCCGGACCCGCTGGGTGCTGCTGGGATCGGTGATCCTGGGCCTGGTGGTCTTCGGGATCGCGGCCCTGGCCTACGGTGGTGCCGCACCGGAGGATGTCGTCACGGTCCTCGTGCCCTTGCTATGGTTCGTCAACGCGGTCGTCGTCCTGGGCGCCATGGCGTACTGGCTGGACGTGCCTCGCTTCTACGTCTACGGGTTCGTGCTCGGGCTGGCCATGCCGCTGTTGGTCTGGCCGGACGAACTGTGGGGCCTGCAGGTCGAGGCCTGGCTCGTCTTCGGGATCGCCGGGATCGCCATCATCGCGGTCGGCATCTACAAGCTGCGCCACTTCCTGCGCGACTACCCGGCTCCGCAGCACGGCTGATGAGCGCAAGCGACGGGGAGGTCGTCGTCACCGCACGGGTCGACCGGCTTATCCATGAACCAGCCAGGCTGGCCATCATGACCAACCTGTTCGTGGTCGAGAGCGCGAACGCGACGTACCTGCTCCAACAGACCGGGCTGACCTGGGGAAACCTCGGATCCCATCTGGCCAAGCTGGAGGATGCCGGGTACGTCGAGGTGGTCAAGGGCTATCAGGGCAAGCGGCCGGAGACCACGGTATCGCTGACCGATCGAGGGCGCTCTGCCCTCGTCGAGTACCGCGAGCGGCTGATGACCGCTCTCGAGCCGATCGCGTCGCCGACCGTCTGACGCCGCGCGCATCGAGCAGCGCGAGCAGGCGCATCGCTGCGTCGAAGGTCAGGCAGACGTCGTTCGGTAGGGATTGCGCCACGGGGCGTGGTCGGGATAGTGGTCTGGTTGGCGGCGATATGTCGTCGGCTCCCGATCACCTCGGGTGCCGGGCGACGAAGTCGAGCATGTCCTCCGGCAGACGGCGGTCGCTGATCGTCTGTCCATGACCCTTGCCCGCGTACAGGCGCAGGGTGCAGTCGGGGATGAGCCGCGCCGTCTCCTCGACGATATCGACGGGGACCAACGTGTCCCGGTCACCAGCGATGAGCAGCACCGGGACGCTGATCGTGGTCAGGATGTCCCGGGCATCGGTCGCCCGCAAGGCCTCCGCCTCGACCAGCACGTCGCTGCGGATGTAGGGGTGCCGGCCCTGGGTCATGAGTCGCCCCAGGACCACGCCGACGACCCGGTCGAGGCCCGGTATCGGGTTGCGCGGGACCTGCGTCCGGAACATCAGCGCACCAAGCTCGCTCGTGCGGTCCTGGC
>JASFQX010000192.1:0-4901 GCA_050115215.1 Chloroflexota bacterium | reverse complement strand
GCGTGCCCAACCCGAAGCCGATACCCAGCAGGTAGAAGATGGGCTCGAAGAAGCCGGAGAGGATGATGGTCCAGTTCCGGCGGTAGACGATGACGTCACGCTCGAAGACCTTGTGGGCGCGCGACCCGGCGATCCTGCCGGTGGGAAAGAAGCGGGTGGTGACGAACACGGCCCTACTCCGCCAGCCGCTCGCTGAAGGTGCGGTACGACCACAGCAGGCCGACCACCACGAAGGCCGTGAGGTAGGCCACGTTGACGACGGCCACCGCCGGATCGAGCATCTCGAGGGCGATGCCCCGCGCGAGCGAGACGGCGTGCCACAACGGCGTCAGCACGGCCACCACCTGCAGCAGCTCGGGCAGCTGGCTGATGGGGAAGAACGTGCCGCTGAAGATGAACATGGGCATGATCACGAAGCGGAAGAGCGTGGCGAAGGGGGCATCGTTCTTCTGGGCCGCCGCGAAGGCCTGGATGGGTGCGGCGAAGGCCAGCCCGGTGAGGATGGTCACGGGCAGCAGCGCGATCGCGTGCGGCATGTCGGTGGCGCCGAAGGCCACCATCACCGCCAGGAACACGATGCCGCCGAGCGTCACGCGCACCCCGGCCCAGAGCAGCTGGCCGGTGGCCACGTGCCGCGCGTCGAGCGGCGAGAGGATCATGGCCACGTACGTCTTGAGCCAGCGGATGCCGGCCATGACCGGATACGTCGACTCACCGGTGGCATTGTTCATGGCCGTGGCCACGAGGATGCCCGGCGCCAGGAAGGTGGCGTAGGACACGCCCTCGACGCCGGCCGGGTTGGACTGGTCGACGAACGCGCCCAGGCCGACCCCCAGCGCGGCCAGGTAGAGGATGGGGTTGAGGAAGGTCGAGAAGACCGAGCCGCGCCAGCTCCGCCGGTAGACGAAGGCGTGGTGTTCGACCACGCGCAGGATGCTGCGCAGCGTCTCGCGGACGTTCACTCGATGAGCCTCCGCCCGGTCAGTCGCAGGAAGACGTCCTCGAGCGAGGATCGGCGGACAAGGCTGCTGACCGGCCGCAGGCCCTCGGCGTAGAGGGCCTCGCTCAGGGCCTCGCCGTTGCCGGTGTAGAGCAGGAGGCGGTCGGGCAGCTGCTCGCTGCGCTCGATGAGCCCCGAGCCCTTGCCGTCGAGCTCCGGGCTCATGAGATCCTCGAAGCGCAGCTCCAGCACCTCCCGGCTGCTGTAGCGCTCGATCAGCGAGCGGGGCGAGCCCTCGGCCACGATACGGGCGTGGTCCATGACCACCAGCCGATCGCACAGCTGCTCGGCTTCGTCCATGTAGTGGGTGGTGAGGATGAGCGTCACGCCCTGCTTCTTGAGCTTGTAGAGCCGCTCCCAGACCATGTGCCGCGCCTGCGGGTCGAGCCCCGTCGTGGGCTCGTCGAGCAGGATGACCTCGGGCTCATTGATCAACGAGCGGGCGATGGTCAGGCGCCGCTTCATGCCGCCCGACAGCGGCTCCACCTGGGAGTCGGCCTTCTCGGTCAGCTGCACGAACTCGAGCAGCTCGCTCGCCCGCCGCCGGCATTCCCGGTAGGGCAGGTCGAAGTAGCGCCCGTAGATGATCAGGTTCTCCAGGACCGTCAGCTCCATGTCCAGCGTGTCCGCCTGGGGTACCACGCCGAGGCGGCGGCGGATGGCCGAGCCGTGGGTCCCCGGATCCATGCCCAGCACCTCCAGCGTGCCCTCGCTCACGGGCGAGACGCAGCCGATCATGCGCATGGTGCTGGTCTTGCCCGCGCCGTTGGGACCGAGGAAGCCGAAGGCCTCGCCGGGTTCGACATCGAAATCGACGGCATCGACGGCGGTGAAGGAGCCGAAGCGCTTGGTCAGTTCCCGGGCATGGATAAGCGGCGTCGTCGCTGTGGGTGACACCTCGCGATGGTAGCGGAGGCAGGCGCGCGCCGGACAGCGTGCCGACGGAGACGCGCTACCCTTCGGCACGTGACGCACTTCGCCCGCCGAGCCGCCCCGCTCGCGGCCTCGGCTGCCCTCGTGGCCACGGCCCTGCCCACGGCCCTGGCCGCGCAGGAGCCGTCAGCCGAGCCCGCGCGTCCGGACATCGTCATGGTCATGATCGACGATGCCAATCCCCACGACGGCCGCCTGTGGGCGACCCCGTACATGCCCCATCTCGAGGAGCTGGTCATCAGCCAGGGCGTGCGCTTCACCGACTTCCACAGCGAGGTTCCCCTCTGTGGGCCATCACGGGCGGCCCTGCTCACCGGCCAGCATGCGCACAACAGCGGCGCCAAGAGCAACAACGGCCAGCAGCTGGACGTGTCCACGACCATCGCCACGGAGCTCTCGGAAGCCGGCTACCACACCGCCTACGTGGGCAAGTACCTCAACGGCTACCGGCGCTTCAGCCCCGACAAGTACGACCCGCCCGGCTGGTCCGAGTTCGACGTCATCAACAGCAACCAGGGCAAGTACTTCTGGTACCAGATGCGCGACCGCGAAGGGAACATCAGCCAGCACCGGACCGAGGCGGATGACTACTCCACCGACGTCATCGCCGATCTCGCCGTCAAGCGCATCCGCGAGGCCCCCGACGACCGGCCGCTGTTCGCGCTCATCGCGCCCTACACGCCGCACGAGCCCAACCTTCCGGCGCCGCGCCACGAGGGCGATGCTCGTTGCCGGGACATCGAGCCGTGGGCCCCGGCCAACTACGACGAGGCCGACGTCAGCGATAAACCGGCCTACATCCGCGAGCTCGAGCCACTCGGCGACGAGGGGTTCGACCTCACCGCCCACTGCGAGTCGCTGCTGTCGGTGGACGACCTCGTCGGGCGCGTGGGCAAGGTCCTGCGGCAGGAGGGCCGGCTCGACGATACGGTCTTCGTCTTCATCGCCGACAACGGCATGACCTGGGGCGAGCACCGCCGGGTGGCCAAGGTCTCACCCTACGCCACGCCCATCCCGGCCTACGTAGCCTGGCCCGCCGGCCGCGGGACCGAGCCACGGGACGAGGCCGCGACCCTCTCGATGATGGACATCGCGCCTACGTTCTGCGAGCTGGCCGGCTGCGAGATGGGGCCCTACCCCAACGGCCAGGCTGCCGCGGACGGGCTTTCGTTCGCGGCCGTGCTGTCTGACCAGCCCTTCCCCCACCTGCGCGAGGCCCTGCTGCACACGGTGCCCTCAGGCGGCGACCGGCCGGTCTGGTGGTCGATCCGCACGACGGACGAGCACCCGGACGGCCGCTGGCACTACATCGAGAACCGCGATGGCTTCCGCGAGCTCTATGACATCAGCGGCGGGCCTTGCGACGGGTGGACCGCGGGCGCCCCCGGCGACCCCTGCCAGCTGGACAACCTGCTGGCCGGCGAGGTCGAACCCGAGCTGGTGGCGCTGGCCGACGAGCTCTCGACACAGCTGGCCGAGCTCAAGGTCGAGGTCGCGCCCCAGCCCCCGATGCGCGCGGCAGACTAGCGCCCGTCGGCCTCGACCGACCCGGGCACCGTCCCGGCGTGGAGCACGATGATGCCCCCGGCCAGAGCCTCCCACTCGACCTGCTCGAGCCCGGCATCGCGCATGATCTCGGCGATGCGCTCCGGTCCGGGGTAGCCCTTGACCGACCTGGCCAGGTAGCCATAGGCCTCGCCCTGGCCCACCAGCCGCCCGATGAGCGGCACGATGTTGTCGAACCAGACCGCGATGACCCGACCCAGGCGACTGGTCGGCTGGGTGATCTCCAGGCACACGACCTTCCCGCCCGGGCGAACCGCGCGCGCCATCTCAGCGAAGCCGAGGCGGTAGTCGGCCAGGTTGCGCATGCCGTAGGCGATGGTGGCGGCATCGAACGCGTCGTCCTCCACGGGCAGGGACAGCGCATCGCCCTCGCGGAACTCGAGCCCGTCGAGCCCGGCTGGCCGACGTTGGTTGGCATAGCCGATCATGCGGGCGCTGAAGTCGATGCCCAGGGCGCGGCCACCAGGCTGGGCGGCGCGGTAGAGGTCGGTCGTGACCTTGCCCGTGCCGCAGGCGACGTCCAGCGCCCGGTCGCCGGGTCCGATGGCACTCGCGGCGATGATCCGCTTTCTCCAGCGCGGCTCCTGGAAGCCGCTGATGGCCAGGTTCATGATGTCGTAGACGCCCGAGATGCGGTCGAACATCTCCTCGATGCGCTGCGGAGGCGCGCTGTTGCCCTGGGTCATCGGCCCAGGAACTCCTCGATGGAGGCCGCCACTGCCTCCGGCTGCAGCACGGGGGCCATGTGGTCCAGGCCTTCGAGGCGCACCTGCTCGGCACCAGGGATCCGCTCCACGAGTCCGTCGGCGATGACCACGTAGAGCCGCTCGCTGGCGCCGCCAGTGGCGATGCGCACGGGGCAGCTGATGCGGGCCAGGCCGTCAGGGTCCATGCCCAAGAGGGTCGCATCCGCGACCGCTCCTTGTCCGGCGCTGCCGATGCGAGCGCGCGCGGCCGGGCTCAGGGCGGCCACGGCCTCCGGTCCGGACACGCCCTCCATGAAGGTGAGCGCCGCCGCGGCCAGGTCTCCGCGATCGCGAGCGGCCAGCGTCCGTCGACCGATCTCGGCCATGCCCGCCCGCACCGCCGGGGGCGCCAGCGGCGCATACGGCGGCTCGTAGGCGTACAGCCCCGTGACGAGGACCGGCTGGCGGGCCGCCAGCTCGAGGGCCAGGCAGCCGCCATAGCTGTGGCCGACGACCGCGAGTCGCTCGAAGCCCTCGGTCTGGGCGACCTCAGCCAGGTCGGCCACATGGTCGGCCACGTCGATCGGTTCGGCCGGTCCGTCGAAGGTGCTCCGGCCGCTGCCCCGCCGGTCGACGCTGATGACCGTGCAGCGCCGGGCCAGCCGAGCTGCCAGCGCGCGCAGCTGCTGGGACGAGCTGAGCGTGGCATGCAGCAG
>JASFQX010000191.1:0-4940 GCA_050115215.1 Chloroflexota bacterium | reverse complement strand
CAGAAACCTACGAACCCGATGTCCCTCAGTGCCCACCGGCTCCGCTCGCTGCAGGACCCGGAGCAGGAGAGCGGGCAACAAGTCCTCGGGTACCTCGACCAGGACGGCTGGCAGGCCCTCGGTCATCTCGGTATGGCCGACCAGTTGCTCGTCGCCAGCCCCGATGACAGGTCGCCCACACCCTGCTGTCGGGCGTGACCTCGACGGTGACCCCGCCGAGGACCTCGTGGTGGGTCGTCCAGCCCTTGCCATCGAAGGACTGGATGGCCCCGTCGGCCTGCACCCACACGGTGCCGTCCGGGGGGACCTCGAAGTCGCCGACATACACCGGTTTCTCGGTACCCCAGCCGTAGCCCTCGCCGCCGACTGGCACGAACTGGTTCTTGCGGAGGAGCCAGATACCACCGTCGTGCCCGGCCACGATGTCGGTGTTTCCGCCGAGGATGAGGTCTCGTACCCCGTCGTTGACGACCCGGTAGACTCCCGGCTCGACTTCCGCGACGGTCAAAGCGACGCCGGGCAGGATGTCGGTACGCACCGATGTCGTCGGTGCCTCGGTCGCCTCGCTGGTGGCCTCCGTGGTCGGTGGGGCTGACACTGCCGCAGGCGGCACCACATCACTTCGCTGCACGGTGAACATGCCTGCGGCCAGGAGGCCGCCGAACAACGCCACGATGACGCCTGCGACCATAGCTTGAGCGCGGAGAACATCGTGAACCCCCATCTTCGTGATCGGTTCGCGGCGGTGACCGACTCGAGGATGGCGAGGTCACCAACGGGACCGACCGGGCCGGCATGATGCTGGAGCCGACCGGCTACCTAGCGCTCGAAGGCGTTCATGTCATCCATCGCGGAGGTCCTCACGGAGTCGCTTCAGCAGCCGCTCGATCCGACTGCGGGTGCCGGAGGGGCTGATACCGGTCGCCCGCGCGAGTTCGTTGGAGTCGAAGCCTGCGACGTAGCGCATGGCAAGGAGAGCGCGGTCGTCCGGGTCGAGTCGCGCCATCGCGGCGTCGAGGTCGATCCCCGCGACACCCGTGGCGGGGTCGACCCCACCCGACTCGCTCGAGGCCTCGAGGACGGTCTCGAACTCGGCCCGACGACGGCGCTTGCTCATGAGCTTCTTGGCCTCGTTCCTGGCTCAGTCAAGGGAGCGTCTATGCCGAACAGGCTGGTCCCGGAGGTGGGACTCGAACCCACACGGGAGCAAGCTCCCAGCGGTGTTAAGTGCGCGCCCAGACGGGACAGGAGTGGACTCGTGTCCCCGGTTTCACGCTCAGCCACGCTTAGGCGTGGCGGAGGGCATGGGACAGGTGTGGACACCCGTAGCCTTACCCCATAGCCGTAGGTCGGCACCCTCGATGGCGCCGCGATCATCGCGCGCAGCCGAGGCGGTGCGATGGGGGCTACGCTGCGGGCTTGCGGCAGGCGACGATGCGGTTGCCGGCAAGGCTGCTGCCGCCGGGGAACGACACGTCCTCGTAGCGGACGGCCAGCTCGATGAAGCCGGCATCCGCGATGACTCGTTGGAACTCGGCTTCGCTCCAGCCGAAGCGGCCGATCCGCTCGGCGGAGGGCTGCCTTGAGTCGTCCACCAGCTCGTCCACCCACACGAAGCGCCCGCCCGGTCGCAGCGCCCGGAACACCTCAGTCACGTTCGCCGGCGCGGTGATGGCCGTGATCACCGAGAACTCGTCATCGCCGAAGGGGAGATTCGCTGCGCTGGCCTGCACGAGCCGGGCCGTGCCCGCGGCGATGCGCTCCGTCAGGGTCTTCTCGGCCGCGTCCAGCATGGTCCGGGAGGGATCGAGGCCCACGACCCGTCGCACGTGTCCCGCCTTCCTGGCCAGGAACGCCCCGGGTCCGCAGCCGATGTCCAGCAACTCGTCCTCGGGCTGGAGGTCGAGCATCTCGGCCACGACCGTGTAGAGGCCCGCGTGCCCGAGCGGCTGGATCTTCGCGAAGACCCGGCCCAGGAGCCCATTGAACCAGAAGCCCTCCGGTCCACCCGGGGCGAACTGCGTGAACATCGGATCCTCCCCGGACAACGAGGAGGGCTCCGGTCCGCGACCCCGGAGGCGGTTGCGAGCGAACGCGATGCCCATGACCGCGGCCAACGTCACACCCGCGAGGAGAACGACCCGGCGCATCACACATCCCCCTTCATCCGCGGGCCGGGTTCGCCAGTGGCTCGGCGCGGTCCAGGCGGCCATGGTCACGGGCCGCGCGTCGGTGCCTCCCGCTACGGGGATTGTCTCGCGGGCGTCCATCACGCCGCAGAAATCGCCATGAATAGGGGGTCTGGTCTGGTCGTCGCCGCCATGGCGCAGGCAGCCGCGGGGGCGCAATGGGACTACGCGGGAGGCTCCTCCACCTCATCAGATGCCGCCACCTGCGGGCCGCGATGCGCGAACACCAGCCAGAGGAGCGTGAGCGCGGCCCCGAACAGGCCCAGCACCACGGCGGTGAGGTAGAGCGCCGGCTCCTGCTCCGGGAACAAGCCGAGCACGATGGGGTTGGTGGACTGTCCATGGACACGTCCACCGTGTCCACCCGCCGCGAAGACGGGTCCCTCAGCCCGAAGACCGAGGGACCAGGGTGAAGCCGATGGCCTACCGACCGGGCGGCAGGTCCCCCGGGAAGATGAGCCCGTCCAGCACGTACGTCTCGTCACGGGGCTCGTAGCCCACGGCTGAAATCCTGTCCCGAGTGACCAGGAGAGCCGAGAGCCCGTCGTAGCCACCCGCCCCCGAGAGTTCTATGAAGCACGGGTCTTCGGACCCGTTCGTATGAAGCGTCGGGGTGCAGACCAGATAGCCGTCCCACGAACCGTCGTCATTCGTGATCCGCAGGGACCCCCAGGAGAGTTCGGCACCAACTTCATCGTAGTGGCTGGCCTGGTCTGCATCAATCTCCGGCTCCTCGGGGAGCAGTACGTCCGGGAAGCTCTCGAAGCTCCCGTCAGACGTGATGTCACCGTTCAGACGATGGTCGTTGGTCTCGACACGACCCGTCTGTTCGCCGGACTCATAGTGGTTGAGAAGCGTGCCGGTCACCATCGCCGGTCGCATCGCCTCCGCCTCTGTGGCTGCTCCCGGGCCGGTGGCTGGCTGCTGGTCGAACGGCTGGGCGATGAGGAATGCACCGCTGATGGCGAAGACGATGGCACCGGCGGTGATGGCCTTGACTGGGCTGAGCATGGATGCGGTCCTCCCGATGACAGTGGGGTCCTGGCCGTTGCTGGCCGGGATGGGACTGGGCTGGTACTCGGCGGTGTCGGCTGGAGTCGGGACGGCGCGCGCTCGCCCGAAACGCGGCAGGTGCCACCGGCGCCGCCGCAGCTGCGGTGTCTCGGGCACCTCATCGAGGAGGTGGTCGAGGTAGTCGTGTGGGTCTCGTTCGGCTTCGTAGGTCTCATCCAGCCATGACCGGATGAGGTCGGACTCGCGATGTTCCGTGCTCATCGGACGGCCTCGTTCGATGCAGGGACGGGGGACGGATGGCGCAGGTCCGCTTCGAGGGACGCGCGCAGTTGACCCATCGCGCGGTGGAGCCGCGACTTCACCGTGCCGGTGGGGATGTCGAGGGCCTCGGCCACCTCATCGAGTGGGAGGCCGAACTGGTGATGGAGGACGACGACCGCCCGGTGCTCCAGCGAGAGCCGGGCGAACCCGCGCTCCAGTTGGTCACGCAGGAGGACGCCATGGGAGATGTCCGACGCCGAGGGCAGCCTGGATACCCCATCGAGCGAGGTCGCTTCGTGCTTCCGGATCCGGCGGCGCTCCGCGTAGCAGACCCGGGCGAGGACGCGATAGCACCAGGCGTCGAAGCGACGGGGGTCGCGGAGCCGTGGTAGCTCACGCCAGATGGTCACGATGGCCTGCTGAGCCGACTCCTCGGCGAGGTCCATGTCACGGAGCACGCCGTACGCCATCTTGCGCAGGCGGATGGCGATGCTCCTAGCGATGCTGGCGAACGCCTGTTGGTCGCCCTGTTGTGCCCGGATGACGAGCTCTACATCCATCGGTGCGCATGTCGTCCCCCCGACGGCCTCCTGTGCGTCTCGAGCGCCTCGTCGGCGCGTGGTCACAGCGTATGGGGGCAGAGTCTGCCGCGAGGTTCCCTTTTTGCGCCTCGGTGCCGAGCGGACGGTTCCATGGGCGCTCGGCCAGTGTTCGGATCGAGGGTTTCAGCGAGGTCGTGATGGAGCTACTGGCCGAGTTGCCATCGGCTCGTCGGTCGTCCAGCCGCCGCGCTCGCGGCAGCGGTGACTCCTCCATCGGGGATGGCCTTGCCCTGCCCGGCGTGGCCTCGATGAACTCGCGCAGGGTATCAACCGACATCTCCGAAGTGACGGTGAGGCCCCGGTGCTCGATGATGGCGGAGGTCCTCTCGAACAGCACCATCAGGCGGTCAAGGAGGACGGCGATGTCCTTCGGCGTCATGCGCCACGCGGGTTCCTCGGCGGTGCTGCCATCGGGCTGCCGCACCAGCTTCATGGCCCGCATGTCGGATCGGAACTTGTCGAGAGCCTCGTCGATGACATCGATGGCCTTGTCGTGGAGCTCCGCCGGCCGGTCGGCCAGCCGCGCCGCGTGACGGGACATGAAGGCCTCCGACTCCTTCGCCTGGTACTGCTCCCGCTTCTCCTGCCACTTCCTCTTCTTCGCCTGATCGACCACGGGACTATGGCTGCGGATGCCATGCCGCCGGCAGAGCTCACGGAGGCTGACGCCGGAGGTGATGTGCTCGCGTTCGAGCTCGCGGTAGGGGTGGACCTTGTTCATGGTCTACTCCTCGCATCCCGGCTCCCGCATGGCGGGATGACCGTCTGGCTCCATCGTAGACCGGAGGTGGTCGGGTGTGCGTGCGGTGGGGGCGCTGTTTCAGGGCGTGGGCGCTGTCCTCAGCGTGCAGGAGCCGCCGGGATCACGCCGAGG
>JASFQX010000190.1:0-4953 GCA_050115215.1 Chloroflexota bacterium | reverse complement strand
CGACCGGTGACGTAGACGTTGCGGTCGCTGTCGACCGCGACGCCGGCAGCCTGGTCGGCGCCGGCCCCGCCGAACTGGTGGGTCCAGGCGCGGCTGACCCCGGCGGCTGCGGTGCCTGCGGTCGCCGGCACGAGCGCGGCTGCCAGGACAAGGGCCAACCCGGCCCACGTGCACGGGTGGATCCACATGGCGACACCTCCCCCAAGCGGGGGCTCGCACGCCGCGCGAGGCCTCCCCGCGTGCTTCGGGGTCATGCTGCGCCCGGCCGAGGGTGCGGTCAACCGGTCGTGGCGCGTGCGGGCACCGGGGCCGTGCAGCGCGCGCCACCGAAGCGACTCCGTGGCGGCACGTCGCGGCGCGGTCGGGGCCTCTACAGTTGGACCATGAGCGGACCCGACACTACCCCCTGGCTGGGCTACGCGCCGGGTCGTGCCTGGGACGAGGCCATGGACGTCGAGGGCCGCCCGCGCGCGCCCTACGAGGCCGTCTATCGCGAGATCGAGGAGATGTCCCACGAGGACCTCCGCCAGCGCGCCGAGGCGCTGGCTTCCAACTACCTCGCCCAGGGCGTGACCTTCGACCACGCCGGCGAGGAGCGCCCGTTCCCGCTCGACATCGTGCCGCGCGTGGTCAGCTCGGCTGACTGGGACATCATCGAGCCGGGCGTGGCCCAGCGCGTGCGCGCCGTGGAGGCCTTCCTCGACGATGTCTACGGCAGCCAGCGCTGCGTCTCCGACGGTATCGTGCCCCGGCGTCTGATCACCTCCTCGCAGCACTTCCGGCGTGCCGCGGCCGGCATCCACCCGCCCGGGGGCGTGCGCGTCCACGTGAGCGGCATCGACATCGTGCGCGACCAGCACGGCATCCACCGTGTGCTGGAGGACAACGTGCGCGTGCCCAGCGGCGTCAGCTACGTGCTCTCCAACCGGCGGGCCATGTCGCAGATGTTCAGCGAGCTCTTCGCCACCATGGGCATCCGTCCCGTGCTGGAGTACTCGCAGCGGCTCCGGCGAGCGCTGGCCAGGGTCGCGCCGGAGGGCGTCGAGGAGCCGACCATCGTGGTGCTCACCCCCGGCGTCTACAACTCCGCCTACTACGAGCACTCGCTGCTGGCCCGCACCATGGGCGTGGAGCTGGTCGAGGGGCGCGACCTGGAGGTGGTCGGCGGCCGTGCCTACATGCGCACGACGGCCGGGCGCCAGCGTGTCGACGTCATCTACCGGCGCGTGGACGACGACTTCCTGGACCCGGTCCAGTTCCGGCCGGACTCGCAGCTGGGCGCGCCCGGGCTCATCAACGTCGCCCGGCTCGGGAACGTGACCCTGGCCAACGCGGTGGGCAACGGCGTGGCCGACGACAAGCTGGTCTACACCTATCTACCCGAGCTCTGCCGCTACTACCTGGGCGAGGACCAGATCCTGCCCAACGTCGACACCTGGCGACTCGAGGACGACGTTGCGCGCGAGGAGGTCATCGACCGCCTTGATGAGCTGGTGGTGAAGCCGGTCGACGGTTCGGGCGGCAAGGGCGTGCTCATCGGCCCGGCCGCGAGCAAGTCGGAGCTGGCCACCGCCCGCAAGCGCCTGGAGCTCGACCCGCGCGGCTGGATCGCCCAGCCGGTGGTCCAGCTCTCGACGGTGCCGACCCTGGCGGATGAGGGCCTCGAGCCACGCCACGTCGACCTGCGGCCGTTCGCCATCAACTCCGGCGAGGGTGACATCTGGGTCCTCCCGGGCGGGCTCACGCGCGTGGCCCTTGAGCGCGGCCAGCTGGTGGTCAACTCCAGCCAGGGTGGCGGCTCCAAGGACACCTGGGTGCTGGGGCCGATCGACTTCCCGCGCCGCTACCGCGGTGGACGCCGCCGGGAGGAGGTGCGCGAGGAGCAGGTCGAGCTCGGTGGCATCCCCGCGGTGCCGCAATCGAACCACCCCCAGGACCAGGTGCAGGGCCAGCAGCAGGCCCAGCAGCAACAGCAGCGGTTGGGCCCGGGGGAGGGTCGGCCGAGGTGCTGAGCCGCATCGCCGAGTCGCTCTTCTGGATCGGACGCTATGTCGACCGGGCCGACAACACATCACGCCTGCTGGACCTCCACTTCAACGTGCTGCTGGAGGACCCGTGGGTCGACGAGCCCACGGCCAATGCCTCGCTGCTGCAGGTCATGCACTGCGAGCAGGAGGGCGAAGTCACCCGCGACGTGGTGCTCGAGGTCCTGGCCTACGATCCCGAGCGCCCGTCGTCGATCGCCGGCACGCTCACGGCAGCGCGAGAGAACGCCCGCCGGGCACGCGAGGTCATCTCCACCGAGGTCTGGGAATCGCTCAACACCACGCGCCAGCAGCTCGCCTCGCGGTCGCGCACGCGCCGTCCCTACACCTACTTCGAGTGGGTCCGAGAGCGGGCGGCGGTGGTGTGGGGGCTCTCGGGTGCCACCACCTCGCGCGACGACACCTGGCTGTTCATGGACCTCGGGCGCTCCATCGAGCGCGCGGACATGATCGCGCGCCTGCTCATGACGCGGTCGCTGGCGGGCACCATCGGTGCCAACTGGACCACGCTGTTGCGCTCGTGCGCGGCGCACGAGGCCTACCTGCGCCGGGTGCGCTCACTGGTGGAGGAGGAGCGAGCGGCCGAGTTCCTGCTCATCGACCGCATGTTCCCGCGCTCGATCGCCTACAACCTCAGCCGCGCCGAGCGCATCGTCACCGAGCTCGACCCCGAGGCCCTGCGTCGCTCCCCGGGCGCCCAGGCGCGGTTCGCCCTCGGTCGCGCACGCAGCAACCTCGAGTACCGGCAGGTGCGTGAGATCCTCGACGACCTGCCCGCGCAGATGCAGGCGGTCCAGGTGGCCTGCGCCCAGGCATCCGACCTCATCAGCGAGCGCTTCTTCCAGCCGGCCATCACGGTCTGGACGCAGGAGGCCGTGTAGCCGTGAGCACCATCGAGATCCGACACCGCACGCGGTTCGCCTACAGCGACGAGATCCCGACCTCCTACAACGAGGCTCGCGTGATCCCGGCGCACTTGCCGCGCCAGCGCGTGCTCACCTCCGCGGTGGACATCGTCCCGGTCACGTGGCGGACGAACTATGTCGACTACTGGGACACGCGCGTCACCGCCTTCGAGGTGCTGCGGCCCCACCGCTCGCTGACGGTCACGGCCACGTCCCGGGTGGAGGTGATGCCGGAGTCCCAGCCGTGGCAGGCTCCCGGCTGGACGGAGCTGCGGGGCCCGGTGCTGACCGACCGGCTGGCCGAGTACCTGGAGAACACGCCGGCCACCGAGCCGGCGGAGGAGCTGGCCGAGTTCGCCCGTGAGGCGGCCCAGCGCCACGAGCCGTCGGAGACCGCGCGCCTCATCTGCTCGCACCTGCACGACTCGGTCAGGTACGTGCCCGGCGCCACCACCGTCCACACCCCAGCCGTGCACGCGTGGCAGGAACGGTCCGGCGTCTGCCAGGACTTCGCTCACCTCGCGATCGGGGCGCTGCGCAGCGTGGGCATCCCCGCCCGCTACGTCTCGGGCTACCTGCATCCGGACCGCGGCAGCGACATCGGCCAGACCGTACGCGGCGAGTCGCACGCCTGGGTCGAGTGGTGGGCCGGCGACTGGCTGGGCTACGACCCCACCAACGACTCGGTCGTGGCCGACCACCACGTGGTCGTGGCCCGTGCGCGGGAGTACACCGACGTGATGCCGCTCAAGGGCATCTTCACCGGGGCCCACAGCGAGCTCAGCGTCACCGTCGATGTCACGCAGGTGGCCTAGGGGTCGGCCGGGGGCGGGAAGGGGCCGCGGTGGTCGTCGCCCTCGGTGAACAGGCCGCCGCGCACGGTCGCGACCAACCGGTGTCCGCCACCAGCAGTGGCCTGCCACATGGCGAGGTCGGCCGGTGCGCCTGGTTCGAGGGCGGCCTCGGGGTCGAGCCGACCGGCCCTGACCAGCAGCGAGACGATGTCAACGGCCCCGGTCCCGGCCTGCCGGACGGCGTCCGCGGCGGCTTCGGGATTTGCCGGCAGCGGCGTGATGGCGCACCCGTCGAGATCGAGAAAGATGGAGTCTCCCCGCGAGATGGCCCGCACCGACTCGTCCGTACCGACCGCCAGCACGGCCTCCGCGGCCCAGGCCACGGCCGTCGCTGTCCCGCCGGCCGGGCCGGGAGCCACGATGCCGTTGAGGGCGATGACGTACTCGTGCGTCACGGCTGGGCCCTGCCGCTGGCCGCCGATCGGCTCGTCACCGGGTGCTGGGCCTTGTCCCGGGTCCGGACACCGGCCGGCTCCGCCTGGTCGTCGTGCCGGTGATGGTGGTCGTGGTGCAGATGGTCGGTCATCGTCTCTCGCGCTGGCGGGGACACCATTGTGCCGACCTCGTCCATCCCTGACCACGGGCTTCGGTAGGATGCGGGCCATGGCCGTTCATCGTGTGTTCATCCTGAGTGCCGCCGCCATGGCCTGCGCGCTCCTGCTGGCGTCCGGCCCAGCCGCGCTGGCGGCCACGGGTGATACCGACGGCGATGGCCTCTGGGACCGCTTCGAAGAACGCTGGGGCGTGACCGATCCCCGCAAGCGAGACACCGACCGCGACGGCATCAGGGACGCGCTCGAGGACGAGGATGGTGACCGCCTCTCCAACCTCGGCGAGCAACGCTTCCGGACCGACCCCACCAACCCCGACACCGACGGTGACGGACGGCGTGACGGTGTCGAGGACTTCAACGGCAACGGGGTACCCAACGCGGCCGACCAGGACGCCCGCGCGGTCCCGCGCGGGCTGAGACCCGCCCCGGCGGAGGCCTTCTGGGACCTGCCCGAGAGCTACCGCAACGGATGCCACACCGGTGCCCGCTCGGCCGTCGTCCGACCCTGTGCCTACGGCGCACCCGGAGCCGACGTGCGCATCGCGCTCTGGGGCGACTCGCACGCGCTGCAGTGGCTGCCGGCCCTCGACAGGGCC
>JASFQX010000189.1:0-4965 GCA_050115215.1 Chloroflexota bacterium | reverse complement strand
GTACCTCGTGGTTGAGACCGGCTCGGCTTCAGCGTGACCGGAATCATGTGGGGACAAGGCGCACCGCACCAGTCCGAACGGCCCTAGCCGGGTCTTGCAGCGACGGGCAGCCTCGGCCACGACGGAGGTGCCGAACGGCGCTGACTGGGGGAGCAGGCATGCATGCATCGCATCGTCCCGTTCGACGGTCGACGAGTCTGGCCGTCGCCACCATCCTCACCGTGGTCCTTGCCGCGGTCACGGCTCCGGCGAACGTCCTGGCCGCGACCCAGCTGAAGGTCCACGCCTGGCTGGGGCACAGCTGCGTGGCCGGTGTCGGCCCCGCCAAGGCCACCCTGTCGGTCGTGTGGAAGGACAAGGACGGGCGCCTGAAGCAGAAGGGCTCGGTCAAGACCAGCAGGAAGGGCAAGTGGGAGTTCTGTGGCCACGAGGACGAGCGCGTGCGCATGCTCGACAAGGTGACCGTCAGGAAGGGCACCCGCTCGCGCACGGTGACCGTGCCGGCCATGCGCATCGTGGTCGATCGTGAGGCCGACCGGGTCAGCGGCAAGGGACCCAAGGGCGCCAGGATCCGCATCCAGGTCTGTCAGTGGCGTGCCTTCAAGAAGGGCACCTGTGTCAGCCGGGACGTCGTGACCGCGTCGGACGGCCGCTACGACGAGACCTTCAGCCTGGACATCAAGGGTCGGGACCGGGTCTCGGTCTGGAACCTGCTGACCGACGGACGAATCGACCTCTTCGGCCGGACGGTGCTGGTGCCGTTCGTTGAGGTCCTGCTGGGACGTGCCCGTTTCGTTGGCACCTACGACGCCAACGGCTATGTCGACGTGGAGCTGTGGGCTGGAGCTGACCCCTACGGCACGCTGAAAGACACCTGGCACGGCCGCGCCGATCACGACTTCTGGTGGGTGAAGGCTGATCGCTACGGGCGCTACGTCCGCACGTCGGGCATCTTCAAGGGCCGCTTCGCCGACGGCGAGGGCGACCTCATCCGCGTTCGCGCCGGCGATCGCGTCGTCGTGCCCAAGATCGGGGCGTCGGCGGACTTCATGGTGCCGGCGCTCAAGCTCTCGGCCGACAGGCGCAAGGACATCATTCGCGGCAACTGCGGCGCGGCAGGACCGTTCAGCCTGTGGGCACAGAACCCGAGCGGCGTGAAGTGGGCGCGCCGTGTGGGCTCGACCGCCGCCGACGGCTCGTTCGAGCGCGACATCACCAAGTCGCTGGAGCTGAAGAGCGGCTTCTCCGTGTGGCTCTACTGCGGCCTGCCGTCCGGCGATGTGGCCAGCCGCCGGATCGTGGTGCGGTGACGGCCATGGTCATCCGACGAGCGGCTTCGACAGGGGCAGACAGGGGAGGACTCCGCATGAGCAGGGCCTCACGCGGTTTCGGGCGCGCGATCGCGCTGGCGGTCGTCCCGGCCCTGGTGCTGGGCGTCCTGCTGGCCACGCCGGCTTCGGCGATCACGCGCAACATCTCGTTCGACATCTGGATCGGCGAGGAGTGCGTCGGCGGCCGCGGCACCGACGATACGACAGGGAAGGTGACCTGGCGCGACAGCGACGGCGTCATCAAGCAGGCCGGGCGCGTGCGCACTGACAAGAAGGGGTACTGGCGCTATTGCGGCGACTGGCAGGAGATCGTGGAGCGGGGTGACACCATCGATGCCTGGATCGGCGGCGTCGATCGCTCGGTCACGATCCCACGCCTCAAGGTGGCCGTGGACCGCGCGAGCGATGTCATCAGCGGCAAGGCACCCGCGGGGTCCGTGGTTACGCTCGAGGGGTGTGCCCGCTACAGCATCGACTGGGCCAACTGCCGCACCACCAGCGTCGTGGCCGACGGCTCAGGTGACTACGCGTACGACTGGTCGCCCCTGGCCAACCTGCGTGGGCGAGACTGGGTCGAGGCCGACCTGCTCGTGGGTCGGGACCACTTCCGCCGCGCGGCCGACGTGCCGTACATCGCGGTCAGCCGCGGGTCAGCGTCGTTCTATGGCCACTACCGGCCCTATCGGCAGCTGGAGGTCACCCTCAGCGACGATGGCGTGGTCAAGGACGTCTGGCGCGGCCGGGCCGA
Organism: Chloroflexota bacterium; assembly: GCA_050115215.1. Taxonomy (GTDB): domain Bacteria; phylum Chloroflexota; class Limnocylindria; order Limnocylindrales; family CSP1-4; genus JAFMJV01. The sequence continues at coordinate 2,886 of JASFQX010000189.1, read as the reverse complement.
CGGGTCCAGCTACGGGTGGTTCCGCGGCCGCTTCGCCGATGCGCAGGGCCACAGCGAGTGGACGCGCGCCGGTGACACGATCTCCATCAGCGAACCCGGCTTCGAGGTCGACTTCAGGGTGCCCAACGTGCGAGCCACCATCTACAAGGGCAGCGACATCGTGAAGGGCGTCTGTGTGCCCAACCGGCCCTTCAAGGTCACGGCCACCAACAGGGCCGGCACCAGGACGGCGACCATGGCAGGCAAGGCTGGATCCGACGGCCGCTTCAAGCGTGACTTCACCAAGAAGATGAACATCACCTCCGGAACGGTCATCTGGATCTACTGCAGCCTCGACAGCGGTGACCTGGTCCAGCGGCGGCGGCTGGTGAAGTAGGGACTACAGACCCGCCGACACGTTCCACAGGTCGACCCCGGAGCCCGGCTGGGCGTAGCGGTCGATCTCGGCCAGCTCCTCCTCGCTGAAGGGGGCGCCGTCGAGCGCGCCCACGCTGTCTTCGAGCTGCTCGGGTGAGCTGGCCCCGATCAGCGCGGATGTGACGCGCGGATCGCGCAGCACCCACAGGATGGCCATCTGCGCCAGCGACTGGCCTCGGCGCTGGGCGATGCCGTTGAGGGCCCGCACCCGCTCCAGGTTCTCCTCGCTGAGCTGGTCGCTGGTGACCGACTTACCCTGGGTGGCACGGCTGCCTGCCGGCACGCCACCGAGGTACTTGTCGGTCAGCAGTCCCTGGGCCAGGGGCGAGAAGGGGATGCAGCCCGCACCCTCGGCGGCCAGGACATCCAGCAGCTCCGGCTCGATCCAGCGGTTGAACATGGAGTAGTTGGGCTGGTGGATGAGCAGCGGCGTGCCCAGCTCGCGCAGGATGCGGGCTGCCTCCTTCGTGCGCGCCGGCGAGTAGGAGCTGATGCCGACGTAGCGGGCCTTGCCCTGGTGTACGGCGGTGGCCAGCGCCCCCATCGTCTCCTCCAGCGGGGTGTCGAGATCGATGCGGTGCGAGTAGAAGATGTCGACGTGGTCGAGGCCCATCCGCGCAAGGCTGGCCTCGAGGCTGGCCAGCACGTGCTTGCGCGAGCCGCTCCAGCCGTACGGGCCCGGCCACATGTGCCAGCCGGCCTTGGTGGTGATGACCAGCTCGTCCCGGTAGGGCGCGAGGTCCTTGGCGAAGATGCGGCCGAAGTTCTCTTCGGCTGAGCCGAACGGAGGACCGTAGTTGTTGGCCAGGTCGAACTGGGTGATGCCCAGGTCGAAGGCCTTGCGGACGATCGCGCGCTGGCGCGCGAAGGGCGTGTCGTCGCCGAAGTTGTGCCACAGGCCGAGCGAGATGGCCGGCAGCGGCAGCCCGCTGTTGCCGGTGAAGCGGAACTGCATCCCGGCGTAGCGGTCCTCGGCCGGCCAGTAGAAGGGCTGCAGGTCCTCGGCCGGGATCTCGGGCTTCTCGCGAGCCTCGCGCTCAGCGTCGGTGTGGGACGTGCGGTCGATCATCGGTTCCTCCCCGTGGCGGCCCGTGGTGGGCAACGTCTTTCTGGCAGAACGCCCGAACGGGCGAGCATGTGGCCTGAACCGATGGTACGGGACGCCCCGGCCGGCTTCCCGGCGTGCACGTGACTGGCTCGCCCGCGACGGCACCGCCTGAGCGATCAGCAGGAAACGACGACCCTCCGGAGCCCCCTTGCGGAGGGTCGTCGCATGCCTGGGCGGCTGGGAGCGCCGCCCTCGGAGGAGAGGTCAGCCGATCTCGAGGATGCCCGGCGCGGTCAGCGGGTTGCCGTCGGCGTCCAGGGTGAACGTGCCGCTCATGGCCACGGGCTGGCCGGCGAGGTCGGCATAGTCCCCGAACGCCTCCACGATCGTGCCGGTCATCGCGTACGTCTGGGCGTCGAAGTCGCTCACCCCGGCGTCATGGCCCCAGATGACCGGATCGCCCGCGAACGTCTCCATCACGCATTCCTCGTCGAACGTGATCTCGAGACCGTCGATGACCGCCCAGATCTCGATGAAGGCGCCGGCCAGGTCGTTGTTGGGTGGCCGGCCGTCACCCAGGTTCCAGAAGAGCATGTCGTAGACGTTGCCGTCGAGGTCGATGGTGCCGATCCAGTCGGGGATCTCGTCACCGGGTCCCTGCCAGCACCCGTTCCAGTCCAGGTCGAATTCGCCGGTCACCTTGTCCTGGGCCAGCGCGGCCGGGGTGGCCATCATGACCGCAGTCAGCAACAGCGACGTGGTGATGAGCGGTCGTGTGCGCATCGCCCTTACCTCCGTCGTCCGGCGCCTGTCTGGCCGATCACCGCTTGGCGGTCCATGGGCGCCGCCAGAGGCGAGTGAACGCTGACCCGCTCAACAGCCGGTCAATCGATGCTCACGGGACGCAAGGAGCGGGCTTCGTCGATGGCTTCTGACAGGCCGAGGGCACGCCCCTCGGCCCAGGCGCGCTCGACGGCCGCGTGCTCCAACTTGCGTCCGGCAGCGACACGAGCCGGCTCGACATGCAGGTCCTCGACCTGCATGCCACCTCCGGCCGTGCGGCGCAAGGCGTCGGCCGCCCCCGCCACCCGGACCGCCGTCTGAGGTCGCTCCTCTGCCGCGAAGGCGGCGACGAAGCCGAGCAGCCAGACGCAGAGCGCCACGTTGTCCAGGTCGCAGGCTTGCCCGAGGGCGTCGAGGGCGATGCGCGTGGCGTCGGCGCGGGCACCGGTGTGGTACTCGATGCCGGCCAGGCCGGCCAGCTGCGTCACCGCCAGCGTGTCCGCTCCCAGCTCCCGCGAGATGGCCAGGGCCTCTTCCCACATCGGCCGCGCCGCCGCGTACTCCCGCTGCTGCCAGAGGGCGAAGCCCTGCGCCATGAGCGTCTCGCCGACCTTCGCCTGGTCGCCCAGCGACTCGAA
>JASFQX010000188.1:0-4981 GCA_050115215.1 Chloroflexota bacterium | reverse complement strand
CCCTGGCTCGCCGGCGCTTCGGAGCTGCCGAAGACGCCCGACTGCGGCGGCAGACACACCCGGGCCACTCGGCCTGCGCCGTTGGAGCGACCGACCGCCCAGCCGTTCTCGCGCAGCGAGCCGACGACGTCGTTCAGCTCGTTGCCGCCGGTGCGACCGACCGTCTCGTTCCAGGCTCGGCCGTCCCACCAGGCCGCGACAGCCTCGAACTCCTTGCGCTCGTCGTCCCAGGCGGCACCCACGACCCAGATGCCGCCGGCAGGGTCGACCGAGACGGCGCTGAGAAGCGCTTCGTTGGAGTCGAACGACGGTGCCTCGGCGCGCTTCCAGCGCGTGCCGTTCCAGCGCAGAACCAGCGGATGGGCCTTGTCGCCGCGCCGGTGATAGCCCACCGCCCAGCTGTCTCGTGGGCCGGCTGCGACGACATCCGCGAGTGCGGCCTCACCCTTGATGGCCGGCACCCTGACCGATGTCCACCTGCCCTTGTCTCGCAGGTAGATGAGCGGCTTGACCGCAGAATCTGCACCGCCGTGCCCCACGACCCAGGTCCCGTTGCGACCGTCCGAGCCGACACCGGCCAGCGTGACCGACTCACGGTCGCTGCTCCGCATGGGGATCGAACGCCACCGGGGGCCGTCCTTGCGCAGGACGAGCGGCTTGCGCTTGCCGCCGGCCGTCATGCGATAGCCCACCGCGAACGGGCTGCCACCCTTGACGATGTCGACGTCGGTGAGGACCGCGACCGGGGCACCGACCCGGGGCCTGTCGGTCACCCAGCGCTTGCCGTTCCAGCGCATGGCCAGCGGTTTGACCTCGCCCTTGATGGTGGTGAAGCCGACCGCCCAGGGCTGCCCGCCACCACGCGAGGCCACGGCCATGAGGCCATCCTCGTCGCCCGCGCTGGCTGTCGGCAGGCGGGTCCATCCCTTGCCGCGGTTGATGAGCGTGGCGGGCACCCGGACGCCATTGTGGCCGGGCAGCGAGCGGCGGGCATAGCCGACCGCGATGGCGCCCTTGGGCACTCGAGCCACGCCGTGGAGCGACATGCCGGGCTTGGTCTCCACGTCGTCGAACCCGGGCGCGCAGACGACCACGTCGGCCACGCTGCTCTGCTGGCCAGTGGTCTCGCCCTTGGCGGCACGCACGACGTGTTCCGGCAACGTGGCCAGGCCATCGGCAAGCAGGAGCACGGCGAGTCCGAGCGCCACGAAGGTCGCCCGCGACACTCTCGGGAAACGGGACATCGACAGAGCAGATTAGACCGCTCCGCACATCTCCGCTGCCACGGGACCTCCGTCCGGTGGCAGCCGGCACCAGACGTACCGAACCAGGCCCCGGCTCAGCGCCGCGGGAAGGAGGCCAGGAGCTGGATGGGGCCTTTCTTGATGCGGCCGTTGAGCACGACGAAGTCGGTCAACCCGTTCTTGTCGTAGTCGAGGGCGATGACGTCGTCGGCCGACCCCTTGGAGGTGGTAGGGATCTTGATCGAGGCGAAGCGCGTGCCCTTCTGCTTGCTGACGAGCAGCCGATCGGGCTTGTTCTGCTTGTCGTTGCCGCGAACGATGTAGATGTCGGCGAGCCCGTCGCCGCTGGCGTCGCCAGCCGCCAGGGCCCAGGCATCGGTGATCCTGATCTCGTAGATCTTGCGGTAGCCGGCGCCAGTCCACTTGCTCACGCGCAGCCTGGTCGGCGCCAGCTGGATGAGGTCCTTGCGGCGATCCCCCGTGACGTCGGCGAAGGCCACGTCGATGTCGCCGATCTGCCTGATCTCCTGGCCCTTGGTCCGATCCTTGAGCACGCCCTTCTCGTTGCGCATCAGGCGCAGCCCCGCAGCCCGGCCGTCGAAGCCGTACTGGGTGCAGTAGGCGAGGTCCTGGTCTCCGTCCTTGTCCACGTCGGTGGCCACGACGCATTCGGCACCGTGCGAGGTGTCCAGGCCCACGCCCGGTGCCGGTTCCAGGGTGCCGCCGACGTTGCGGTAGAAGCGGTTGTAGCCCGGAAAGCCGTCGTTGCGGTCGGGCGCGTTGGCGATGAAGACCTCCGGATACTTGTCCTTGTTCAGCTTGAACACGGCCACGTGTCGGCCCCGGCCGAAGGGGTCGCTCGCGCCGAGCACGTCCATGGCCAGCTCGCGTCCGCTCCGGTGGGGCTTCAGCGAGAGCTCGTGCCGCTTGACGGCCTTGCCGCGGGACGCGCCGACCGCGCACAGGATGTCCTTCTGGCCATCACCGTCGATGTCGCCCTGGTCGCAGCCGTGGCGGTCGACCGAGCCGAAGGCGCTGGTGGGCGCATTGCTGAAGCGGCCGCCCTGGTTGAGGGCCAGCCGCGGCTTGATGGTGCCGTGGCGGCTGTAGAAGACGTCGCGGTAGCCGTTGCCGTCGATGTCGGCCGCGAAGCCGTCGAAGGTCATCGTCCACTGCGCCAGACCGGAAGCCCTGGCCATGTCCTTGACCCAGAAGTCGGGATGCTTGCTGGGCGTGGAGGCCAGCGACCAGACCTCGTCACCGTCGCCGCTCACCGACCACGCGTTCGCGGCCGGCTCGTCCGCGAGCTGGACCTCCTTTCGCGGGTCGTGGTGCTCGTGGACGTAGTTCGCCTCGTTCAGCTGTGACTGGCGGCGCGCGGCCATCCGGCTGACCTCGAGCTTGCGCCTGGTCACGCCCCTCTTCTTGCTCGACGGGGCTGGACCCGTCGCCGAGGGCACGTTCTCGCCACAGGCCTTGAGCACCAGCAGCGAGGCGCCGACGGTGGCGGCCGCGACGGCGCCCTTGTCGGTCGCGGCGACAGACATCACCTCCGAGCGGATGTCGTCAGTCGTGCCCAGCGTGTCGACGCGCCAGGTGCCGTTCTGGCCATGGGCGATGAAGCCGCGAGGCTCACGCTTGTTGTTGGCCGTCTTGGTGCCGGAGATCCAGACGGTGCCGTCGTTGCCGACCGAGACCGAGCGTGTGATGGCCGGGAAGTCGGCCGCCCACGGCAGGTCCACGTTCCGCCAGGCCTCGCCATCCCAGCGCATGAGGAACGCGCGCTGCTTGTCGCTGCCGGTGGCCGCGTGGTAGCCCGTGGCGTAGCCGTTGTTGCCGGCCCGGAAGTGGACGTCGGTGAGCACGGCACTGCCCGAGGGCAACACGGCGGCCTTGATGGTCTTCCACCTTCCGCCGGCGCGCTTGACGATGTACGGACGCGGTCGGCCCAGGCTGGTTTCCTTCCAGCCCACGGCCCACACGACGCCGTTCGACGCGCGATCGATGCCCAGCAGGCCCGAGCCGCTTCCGGCCCATGGTTCGGAGCGATTCCAGCGGCTGCCGCTCCAGACGGCCGCGTAGGCCTTCAACCGGCCGTAGTGCAGGCGCGTCCCGACCGCGATGGCCTTGCCCTTGGGCAGCGCGACGACGTCGGCGAAGGTGGCCCGCGGTCCAGGCGGATCGGGCACACGCCGGCCGCGCCAGTCGTTGCTGATGATGCGTCCGCTGATGGGCTCCAGGGAGCCGTTGCCGTTGCCGTTGTAGGGTCGGTAGTAGCCCACGCCGAGCACGCGACCGTCGCCCAGGGCTGCGCCGCCGACGAGGCCACGGTGGCCGCTGGTCTCCCTGGCGGTCTGCTTCCAGCCGCCACTGGTGCGCCGTAGCGCCAACACCCCGGAGTTGGTTCCGCCCAGGACCCATGCTTCCTTGCCGTTGCGGGAGACCACGTCGAAGGCCGTTGAGAGGAAGACCGAATCGGGCGTAGGCATCTCCTGCCAGCCGTTGACGCAGCTCTGGGCCTCGACCTTGGCGGGAGCGGCGAGGCCGGCCGCTCCGGTCACGAGAGCGGCGCTGAGCAGGGCCGCGGCGGTGGCACGGATCAGTGGGATGGTCACGGCTCCCCGACGGTAGCACGGCTCCGGGCGATCGGCTGTCATGGTACGACAGTTTGTCGTCGCCTACCGGGCTGGCGGCCTCCGCCGCAGCCGTGGTCGGCCCGGATCAGCCGGCCAGGCGGCGCCGGGGCTGAACGCGAGCGACTGGCTGCCAACGTGACCAGCGCCCGGCGCCTGTCCCTTCGGACGCGCGTCCCCCGGCTCGGTCACGTGCCCTCGTTCCAGTCGAGCTCCATGCCCAGGTACGCAGCCAGCTCCTCGTTGTACGGACGGTAGAACTCGCGCAGGCGCGCGATGACGTCCTCGTCGAAGGGCTGGTGGGGCTTGTTGCGGTTGCGCATCACGCGAGGCAGGTGGTCGCGTCGGGGCAGCTCCAGGTAGTTACAGACCTGGGCCATCACCCCCGGTGGATCACGGAACCAGTGCTCGCTCTGGATGACCATCAGCTGGTCGTCGGGGAAATGCGTGCGCCAGCGTTCCAGCTGTGGCTGGTAGATGCCGCGACGCACGACCAGCGGGTCGTTGACCCGCTTGTCGACGGGCACGCGGATGCCGGCGGTGTCGCCGGGCGGGCCGATCTCGGCCTCGACCGCCTGGCGGAAGGAACGCGTCTCGCCACACTGGCGCAGGCACCAGGCCCAGTGCGAGGCTGCCCGCACAGCCGGATCACGGAGCAGCACCAGCAGCCGTGCCTGCGGCAGCGCCCGCGCCAGCCGAGCGGGCACGTTGGGATGGCTCAGGTACGAGGGACTCGATTCGCCGGTGAGCACCGGGTGCAGGCCCTCGCGGTAGAGTCGCCGGCGGGCCTTGTTGGTGGGGAAGCGCAGGCGGTACCAGCCGATGCCGTAGGTGTAGCGGTGGGTGTCGAAGAAGTGCGTCTCGGCCGGGCCCGCGAGCACGTTGGGGTGGGCATTCAGCTGGCCCAGCAGGTGGGTGGTGCCACTGCGGGCGGCGCCGATGATGACGAAGTCGGGCAGCAGGTGGGTGCGGCCCAGCAGCCGTCCGCGCACCTGCCGCGCTCCCTTGCGGCCCAGCGTGCGCTCGAGAGCGGTGTTGAGGCTGCCTCTCGGTCCCATGCGCCGAGTATGCCAGCGTCACCCGGGCTGCCCTCGCTATGCTGAC
>JASFQX010000187.1:0-4992 GCA_050115215.1 Chloroflexota bacterium | reverse complement strand
GGGCCTCTTCGAGTCCCAGGTCGTGGTCTTCGTCCACTGCGGCTCGCGGGGCCTGGGACACCAGGTCTGCACCGACCACGTGGCGGTCATGGACCGGGTCATGGCTCGCTACGGGATCGATGTGCCCGACCGCCAGCTCGCCTGCGCACCGCTGGACTCGCCCGAAGGACGGGCCTATCTGGACGCCATGGCGGCGGCGAGCAACTTCGCGTGGGCCAACCGGCAGGCGATCACGCAGGCCGTGCGTGACGCGGTCGCGGGCGTCCTCGGCCGGAGTGCCCGGGCTCTGGGCCTCGACCTCGTCTACGACGTGAGCCACAACATCGCCAAGGTCGAGCGGCACGAGGTCGAGGGCCGCGAGACCACGGTCCTGGTGCATCGCAAGGGCGCTACCCGGGCGTTCCCGCCCGGCCACCCGGACGTGCCCGCCGTCTACCGCGAGGTGGGCCAGCCGGTGTTCGTGCCCGGCGACATGGGCCGCTACTCCTTCGTCGCGGTCGGGGCTCGTGATTCCATGCGCGCAGCGTTCGGCTCGACCTGCCATGGCGCTGGCCGCGAGCTCTCCCGCCACGCCGCCCTGCGCGAGCTGCGCGGCGTCGACATCACGCGGCAGCTGGCCGGCGAGGGGATCGTGGTCCGCGCCGAGCGGCCCGGCCTGCTCGCCGAAGAGGCCTCCATCGCCTACAAGGACGTGGCCGAGGTGGTGCGCGTGGCCGAGGAGGCCGGCATGATCCGTCGGGTCGCCCGCCTGCGGCCCATCATCGTCGTGAAGGGCTGAATGAGGGGCTGATGAGCAGGGCCTGAGGAGCAGGACCCAGGGCTAGGCCAGCCCCGTCCGGTCCGCGCGTGTCAGGCGGCGCAGCTGCGAGCGCACGTAGGTACGCGCCCGGCGCTGGCCCCCGCGGTCCACGATGGCCCGCTCGAGCGATCGGAGCACACCCACGATCGTGTCGCGCCGCGGCTCCCAGCCTCGTCGCTCGCACTCCTCGATCCACTCGCCGGGCGTGAGGTGGCCGCGCTGGCCGTTGCAGCGCCGGCAGGCGGCGACCTCGTTCTCGAGCCAGCTGGGGCCGCCCTTGATGCGCGGCACCACGTGCTCGGTCGTGGCCTCCACCAGCCCCACCCCCAGCTCGCGCTGGCACCACACGCAGGACGGCCCGTCCCGCTGGAGGATGAGGCTCATGCGTGCGCGTCGGTCGGGCAGGGTCGTCACGGCACAGAATGGTCACATGACCGGCCGATTCGCGCCTTCGCCGACAGGCGAGCTCCACCTCGGCAACCTGCGCACCGCGGCCGTGGCCTGGCTCGCGGCGCGCGCGGCCGGGGGCCTGTTCCTGCTGCGCGTGGAGGATCTCGACCGCCAGCGTTCCCGGCCCGAGCACGAGGAGCGCCAGCTGGCCGACCTCCGCTCCATCGGGCTCGACTGGGACGGCCCTGTCGTCCGCCAGAGCGAGCGCTTCGACCGCTACGAGGTCGCCATCGACCGGTTGCGAGCGGCCGGGCTCACCTACGAGTGCTACTGCACCCGGCGCCGCATCCGCGAGGAGATCGAGGCGGCACCCTCGGCACCGCACCTGCCGCCCGATGCTTACCCCGGCATCTGCCGCGACCTCGATCCGGACCGCGCCGCCGAGCTGCGTGCCGCTGGTCGCACACCGGCCCTGCGGCTGCGAGCCGATGCCGAACGCGTCGGATTCCGTGACGGCCTCGCCGGCCACATCAGCCGGGGCGTCGACGACTTCGTGCTCCGCCGCAACGACGGCACGCCGGCCTACAACGTGGCGGTCGTGGTCGACGATGCCGGGCAGGGCGTCGGCCAGGTCGTTCGCGGCGACGACCTGCTCGACTCGACCCCTCGCCAGATCCTGCTCCAGCGCCTCCTGGGCTACGACACGCCGGAGTACGTCCACGTCCCGCTCGTGCTCAACGAACAGGGTCAGCGCCTGGCCAAGCGCGACGGCGCGGTCACGCTCGCGGCGCTCGCCGCCGCCGGCGTCTCAGCCCAGGCGGTCGTCGACTGGATCGCTCGTTCGCTCGACCTGGCCGGACCCGGTGAGCACGCGCCGCTGGCAGCGCTGCTCGGCCGCTTCGATATCGAGCGCATCCCTCGACAGCCGGTGATCGTTCCTCAGCTGGCCTGATCAACGCGCGCCCGACGGGCCGACCCGACCCTCGGCTACTGGGTGATGATCTGGCCGTCCGGCTCGCTGCCCCGGGCCACGGGCATGTGGTGGCCGACCCAGTCGCTGAAGGAGCCCGCGTAGATGAGCGGGTCGGGCAGGCCGGCCACGCGCGCGGCGAGGGCGCCATAGCAGGCGGTGACCCCGCTGCCACACGAGATGACCAGTGGCTGCGCGGCACGCTCGCCCTGACCCCGGATGAGGTGGCGGACCTCATCGGCCGGCTTCATGCGCCCGTCCTCGGTCATCAGCAAGCCGTAGTGGCAATTCCGGGCGCCCGGGATGTGGCCACCGATCCGCTCGAACGGCTCGTACTCCCCGCTGTAGCGCTCGGGCGCGCGGACGTCGACGAGGTCGACCTCGCCCTTGAGCCAGGTGACGTCCGCACGATCGACGATGCCACGCCACGAATGGCCGAGCGTCATCGTGGCGCGCATCGGGCTCGAGCGCTCGACGGTCCATGGGCCGCCGACGCGCCGCCAGGCCGCGATGCCCCCGTCGAGCATCCTCACCTGGCGGTGGCCGAGGCGGTCGAGCATGAGCCACATGCGCGCCCCGTACTGGCCCCGGTCGGCATCGTGGATGATGATCGTGTGCTGGTCACCGAAGCCGAGCTCGCCCATGCGTGCGGCGAACGCGCCGGGGTCGGGGAGGGGATGGCGGCCGGCGCCAGGGGGTGCCGCGAGGTCACGGTCGAGGTCCACGAAGACGGCGCCTGGAATGTGGCCCTGGGCGTACTCCCGCTGGCCCCGGCCGGGTTCGCCCAGGAAGAAGCGCACGTCGGCGACGCGGATGCCGGGGTCGTTGAGCGCCTCCAGCAGCTCATCCGCGGAGATGAGCGGGTCGGGCACAGCGTCGTTCATGCGCCTACGTTAGCCGCTACCCGTGCGTGCCGAAGGGCCAGTTCGACCGGCCGGACACGGGCGGAAGGATCGGGCGGGACCGGATCCCAGACCGAGGTGGCGTCGCCCCCCGCGACGCGCACACGGGCGGTCAGGGATCAGATGTGCTTGGCGTCAGATCTCCTGGCGTCAGATGTGGCTGGTATGAGCAGCCGCGGCCTCTCGGGCCGTTGGCTCAGCGACGGCGTCGGGTACCGCTCTTGCCCAGCGTGGGCACGTCGTTGAACAGTACGTAGCCGCTGACGATGATGAGCAGGGCCACAGCCAGCGTCAGGAAGGGGGTCAGATCCATCGGTGCTCCTCGCATACTCTGGTCGACACGGTTCGACACGGTCATGTTGATCGGCCGCGGACTCCATGAACAGAGGGGCGATGAGGCCCCCGGCGATAGCCGAGATCGACCGCCCGGGGATCGATGGTCCTGACCTGCTCAGGCGCCACACGCGCTCGGTGGTGCCTCGCGCCGCGGCTGGTAGCGGATGCTGTGACCCGAGGTCCTGGCCGTCACCCGCGGGCTCGTCCCGTCGTCGAGCAGGACGCTCACGATGATCTCCCCGTCGTCGCTCACCTTCGGAAGCCAGGCATCCGGCACCGCGGTCTCCTCGCTGACCCAGTGGATGTCGTTGAGCTCGCCCAGGTAGCCCACACCGCAGCGAACGTTCAGGACGTACGGGAAGCGGTAGCCGGCCTCGACGATGTCGCCCGAGCGGGTCGCGGTCTCCCGCAGCGGGAGCTCGCGCTGTGGGATCTGGTCGTCGGCGGCTGTCGAGCCGGGCGCGCGCAGGTCGGCCTCCACGACCACCCGGTCCTCGCCGGCCCACTCAGGGTCGAGCTGGATGGCGAAGGGGGCCGCAGGCAGACGCTCGCGCTCGACGGCCACGAGGTACTGGTACGCACCGCTCAGGTCGTCGGTGCAGAACGTGGGGTTGTCCGGCATCACGATGACCGGGTGGATGAGGGCCGCGTCGCGGTCGATGACGATGTCGTCGAGGCGCAGCAGGTCGCAGGTCGAGCCGTGGGGCTGGGCGAACCAGAGGACGACGTCACGCTCGAAGTCCACCGCCGGTGCGTCCCCGTCCAGGCGAGCCTCGCGCCAGAGCGCCTCGAGCTGCCGACGATCGCTCGCGAGCCCGGTGCGGTAGAAGGGGCCCGCGTCGCTCTGTCGGTGGCCGATCAGGGTCCAGCCCTCGCCGGCAGTCGGCTGCGGTCCGTCGGGCACGAGCCAGGACGGATCGCTCCCGCTGATGCAGACCGGGTCGTCGCCGATCTTCTCCTCGAGGAGTGCCACGAGCTCGTCACTGAGCACTCCGACCCCCAGCCCCACGATGTTGCGGCTGGGGTCGTCCCACAGGCTCCATTCCTCCAGCCCCCGCTCCTTCAGCAGGGGGATCACCTCCCGGTTGATCCGGCGCCGAGCCTGCTTGAGATCCTTCTTCGAATGCTCCACCGCCACGGCCACGGCGCCGAGCTCGGGGAAGCGACGCTCGATGTCGGCCTGCCGCCTGTCTGCGTCCCGCGCGAAGGCGACCACGATCCAGCCGTAGTTGTCACGGTCGATCCACAGGTCCGCGTACCCGGGCTGCTGCCTGGCCCAGCGTTGGATCTTGCCGGTCGGGGCGTTGCCGGCGTAGATCGGTCGGTCGCCGAAGAGCGACTGATCGGCCTTGACCTCGGGGACCTCAGGGCACCACTCGAGCGAGCTGCCCGCGAGCGCCGACGGCTTGGGCAGTGGCGGCGGCTCGTCGTCCGCGACCGCAGGGAGCGCCAGCGCCATCGCGAGAGCGCTGCTGAGCACCAGCCGACCGATCTGCCGCATCGCGCGACCTCCTTGTGTCCACCCGGGCAGCACGAAGCAGCCGCCCACCATGAAGTAGGGACGCTCGACCCCGCCCGATGGTTCCATCCGCTCA
>JASFQX010000186.1:0-4998 GCA_050115215.1 Chloroflexota bacterium | reverse complement strand
CTCGCTTCTTCACCTTGTTCAGGGCCTTGAATGACCAGGCGTCGGAGAAATCGGCGAGGAAGGCCTCGCGTTCGTCATCGGACATGGCTCGCACCTCGATCGCGGCATAGGTCTCGGCCGCAAGCGGGATGGCCTTGCGCGCCGTGCCCCAGTCCCACCGATCCATGGCCAGGTTCACCAGGCGTGGCATGGGTGTCTCGCCCATCTCGGCGAGCGCATCGTGGTACAACCGCCGCGTCTTGGCCCGGCCCTTCAGGTCCCGCGCCGTGGCCACGCCGACCTCCTTGAGGTCAGCCTCGGCCAGGGTCAGGTCGCTCCAGCCGGCGGGGATCATGCCGATCTCGTCGACCGCGTCGAGCCAGTCCTTCCACGTTGCGGACTTGCGCTTGCGGCTCAGGGTAGGGCCGGGCTGCGGCCCATACTTGGAGGTGCCGTTGATGAGCGACGCCATGACCTCGCGCATGCGGTCCTCGCCGATGCGGTTGGCGGTCTTCTGCACCAGCCAGCAGGCGGCCTCGTACTGCCAGTCGACGATGGCTTCCTGCTGTTCGGTGGGCCGTTCCTTGAGCTGCTTCCACGTGCGCAGCTTGGGCTGGCCCTTGCCGGGGTAGTCCGACGGCCAGATGCAGAAGTCGTCGACGGCCCGGAAGCCGGCCCAATCGCTCAGCCCCATGCGCAGCCAGGTGTCCCTGATGCGACGGTCGTTGAACCAGGCCATGGCCAACCCGCGGGCGGCGCCGGCCGGGCTGTCGATGTGGTCACCGAGACGCAGGTTCGCACGTCGCAGGCCGAACGAGCTGCCGTAGCCGTCGAGCGACTGCTTGGTGACCTCGCGGATGGTCACCTGCTCGAGGGGTATGGGCATGCCGATGAGCTCCTCGAGCGCCGGCACGATCTCCTGCACGGCCTGACTCATGGTCTCCGACCACTCGGGATCCTCCGGCCAGCCTTCCACGACGACCTGCTGGCCGCTGGGGCTGGTCACCGTGGTCCGCAGCAGCTTGCTGGGCTTGGTCGCGTCGGTGCAGGCGTAGAAGCGGGCCGGGCTGCCCTTCACCTTGCCGGTGATGGTCGTGCCCTTCTTGTTCGACTTCGTCCGTACCTGCTCGTACCAGGTGGTGGCCTTGTAGCCGGGCGGCATGCGCACGCTGACCGAACCGCTGTCGCCGGGCTGGCCGTACCAGCAGAAGTAGCTGTAGGCATCAAGCACGCGTGTCTCGTGCTTGGAACGTGGCCTGCCGCCAGGCAGCTCATACGTGACCTTGAACCGGCGCGTCTGACCGTAGTTGAGGTTGGGGAAGGTGACCAGGTAGCGCTTGTAGTGCTTGGTGGTCTTGTTCAGGCGCTGGTTCACGCCCGGCGAGAAGCGGATGTTCCTGGCCCCGACCGGGACGTAGATGTAGCCCCACTGGTTGTAGTAGTAGTTGGTCTTGAAGCGGCAGCTCTGCGAGGAGCCGGGGCTGCAGGGACCCACGCTGTAGCTGGGCGCGGCGCGATTGGTCATGGCCACGTTCACGTTGACGGTCACGTTCTGCTGGCCGGGGTTCAGGCGATAGGTCGAGTCCGTCCGGACCGCCATCTTGCCGGCCGCGATGGCCGACAGCGGCAGGATGAGGCAGAGCAGGAGCGCAACGAGCAGTGCCTGCAGGGTCGTTCGGTGGGCGTTGACCAGCATCGCTCCCCCTTCCGTTCGACCACGGTCCGGAGCGGCGGTAGAGGCCTGGTGTCGGCTCCGTCCGTGGCGCGGTGTTGTCCCGGGCCGCGGCCCGTCCTCGCTACCCTGCGCGCTCACGCGGGTACCGCCAAGGGCCCGATGGCCCTACGCAGCGAGCAGCCTGAAGGCCTAGCGAAGGAGCGTCGGCTAGGCTCCCGGGGTGGCACAGGCAGAGCGCATCCTCGAGGAGCTGAACGAAGAGCAGCGTCGGGCGGTCACGACGATTTCGGGGCCGGTGGCCATCATCGCCGGCGCCGGCAGTGGCAAGACGCGTGTGGTCAGTCACCGTGCGGCCTACGCGGTGGCCACCGGCACCGTGCCCGAGCGCGCGATCCTGCTCGTGACGTTCACCGAGAAGGCGGCCGGCGAGATGGCGGCGCGGGTGCGCCGCCTGGGCCTGGCTCGGGTAGCGGCGCGGACGTTCCACTCCGCGGCATTGGCGCAGCTGCGCTACTTCTGGCCCTCGCGGCACGGCGGGGCGGAGCTGCCGGAGGTGCTGGCCGACAAGTGGCGGCTGGTGGCGCCGCTGGCGCGGGCGCTGCCGGGCGGCTACCGCTTCACGCCCACCCGGGACCTCATCGACGAGATCGAGTGGGCCAAGAGCCGCCGGCTGACGCCTTCGACCTATTTGGCGCGGGCCGCGGGGCGAACGCCGCCGGCGACGCCGGATCTCTTCGTGCGGCTGTTTCGCGACTACGAGCGGGCCAAGCAGCGGCGTGGGTTCGTGGACTTCGACGACATCCTTGGTCAGACCGTGGAGCTGCTGGAGTCGGACGAGGAGGCGGCCGCGGCCGTCCGCTCGCGCTATGCCTGGTTCACGGTGGACGAGTACCAGGACACGACGCCGCTGCAGGCGCGATTGCTGGAGCTGTGGCTCGGGGAACGGCGAGACGTGTGCGTGGTCGGTGACGAGGACCAGACCATCTACACCTTCGCCGGCGCGACGCCGGAGCACCTGACCGGGTTCGAGCGCCGCTACCCGGGCGCAACGGTGATCCCGCTGCTGACCAACTACCGCTCGTCCCCGCAGGTCCTCGCCCTGGCCAACACGTTGCTGTCGTCCACGGGCTCCTCCAAGCGACTGGTGGCGACCCGGGGCGATGGACCGGCACCGGTCGTGCGCGTGTTCGCCTCGGCGGCCGAGGAGGAGGCCTCCGTGGTGGCCCGGGTGAAGGCGCTGGTGGGGGAGGGGATGCCCCCCAACGAGATCGCCGTGCTGCTGCGGCTGAACGCCCAGACGGCAGGGTTCGAGGCCGCCTTCGCGCGGGAGGGGCTCCCCTACCAGCTGCGCGGGAGACGCTTCTTCGAGCGGCGCGAGGTACAGGCCGCCGTGCGGGCGCTCGAACGCGTCCCGGAGGACGCGGCCGGCGAGGTCCTGGTGGCCGCGGTGCGCGCGGCCTGGGATCGACAGCTGGGCTTCGACCCCGACGAGGAGCCCGAGGGGCGCGAGGCTCGGGAGCGGCAGGCCACGCTGTCGACATTGCTGGCGATCGTCTCGCAGCTGGCGCTGGGCGACGGCGGTCGCGAGCGCGAGGTGGTGCTGGCCGAGCTGGCCCGGCGGGCGTCGAGCGAGGCCTCCGCTGATGGCGGTGGCGTCGAGCTGCTGACGCTGCACCGGGCCAAGGGCCTCGAGTGGGACGCGGTCTTCATCCCAATGCTGGAGGAGGGCTCGCTGCCGGTGAGCCAGGCCGGCGACTCGGAGGGGCAGCTGGCCGAGGAGCGGCGGCTGCTGTACGTGGGTATCACGCGGGCCCGGCGCTACCTGATGCTGTCGTGGGCTAGGGCGCGGCTGTCGGCCACGGGCAAGGCCGGCGCGCGGCGGCCATCGCGCTTCCTGGCCGCCCTGGGCCTGTCCGAGCCATCCGTGGCCGCTCGTCCGGGGCCTCGGGAACCTCGGGAACGACAGCCGGCCGGCGCCGCCCGCGCGCGCCTGAGCGCGGACGATGCGTCGCTCTTCGATGCTCTCAAGGCCTGGCGGCTGGAGCGGGCGCGGACGGACAGGGTCTCGCCCTTCATCGTGGCCTACGACACGGTCATCGCCGAGATCGCCCAGCGCCGCCCTCGAAACGAGCGCGAGCTGCTGGCCGTGGCCGGCATCGGGCCGGGCAAGGTCGAGAAGTACGGCGCGGAGATCCTGGCCATCGTGGCCGCAGGCAGCGATTGACCTCGCTCTGAGGAGGGCCGGCTTTGACGTCCGGGCTGGTGGTCCATGCGTCGGTCTCCGGTGGCTGGTTCATCGGCGACGAGGCCTCTCCGCTCACGGACGCCGCGCTGTCGGCCGTCGTTCGCAGCGGAGCGACTGTTCCAGTCCTGTGGTCCTATGAGATGGCCAACCTGCTGGTGCTCGCCGAACGGCGCGGCCGTATCTCCCGCCAGGACGTGGTTCGAGTCCACGAGGCGCTGGCAGCTCTGCCCATCAGCTTCGACGAGCCGAGCGCAGCCCGTGGCCTGCCGTCCCTGACACGGCTGGCGCGCGATCACGGTCTCACCGCCTACGACGCGGCCTACCTGGAGCTCGCGCAACGGAGGGGATCGGAGCTCGCGACTCGTGACAGTGCCCTGCGGGAGGCGGCCCGGAGGGCCGGTGTGCCGGTCTTCGAAGCCTAGACGTAGATCGCCAGGCTGGCTCGCAGCCTACAGGTTCACCAGCACCAGCCCGACGATGCCCGCCGCGATCACCAGCGGGATGACGACCGGGAGGGTCCGGCGCAGGATCTCCGACTCGCGCCCCGCGAGGGCCACGATGGCGGCCGCCGCGATGAGGTTGTGGGGCGCGATGGCGTTGCCCAACGCGGCCCCCAGACCTTGCGCTCCCAGGGTCATGGCCACGTCCTGCCCCACCGCCTCCGCCGTGGCCACCTGCAGGTCGGAGAAGAGCGCGTTGGAGGCCGTGGCCGAGCCGGTCACGAACGTGCCCAGCGCCCCGACCGAGGGTGCCAGCAGCGGCCAGGCCCCACCGACGGCGTCGGCTGCCGCGGCCGCGATGGCATCGACCATGCCGGCCTGGACCATGACCCGCGCCAGCGCCAGCATGGCGAAGAGCGCGGCCGCGACCGGCACGAGCGTCCGTCCGGCACTACCGAGGGCATCGCGGACCTGCGAGAGGTGCGCTTGCTGGACCCATGCGCCCAGCAGGAAGCTGATGAACAGCATCGTGCCCGGATGGTAGAGCGGCTCGAACGTGCCGCTGAAGGTGCCGTCGGCTGCCTCCCACGAGAGCTCCATGCTCTGCAGCGTGTCGCGCAAGGGCGGGATGAGGCGTGTGGCCAGGACGAGCGTCACGA
>JASFQX010000185.1:0-5005 GCA_050115215.1 Chloroflexota bacterium | reverse complement strand
CGAGGCTCACGCCATCGATGTCGTCCTGCTCGACATGGGCATCGACGACGGCGGCGGCGGCGAGCTGATGCGCCGTATCCACCGGGACCGTCGCTACCAGGACCTGCCCATCGTCATCATCAGCAGCCCCACCTACCACGATGCCGCCATGGCCACCCTCAGCGAGGGCGCCGACGACGTGGTCATGAAGCCGGTCGACCCGTACGTCCTGCTGGCTCGCATCAAGTCGGCGCTGCGTATGCGCCGGGCACTCCTGGGCATGGAGGCTGCCCACCAGGTCATCACCACGCTGGCCCAGGAGATGAACGCGCGCGACGCCGATATCCAGCTTCACACCGAGCGCATCGGCAAGTACGCCTCCGAGCTGGGGCGGCGCGTGGGGCTCTCTGCGGCGGAGTTGCAGGCGGTGGCCTACAGCATCCTGCTGCACGACCTGGGGCGCATCGGCATCTCCGAGTCGATCATGCTCAAGCAGGGCCCGCTGACCGAGGAAGAGCGCGAGGCGGTTCGCAGCCACGTCGAGATCGGCGAGCGCATCGCGGCGCCGTTGCCGGGAGCCGAGCGCTTCGGGCCCATCATCCGCCACCATCACGAGCGCTGGGACGGCCAGGGCTATCCAGACGGTCTCCGGGGCGAGGAGATCCCGACCGGCGCGCGCATCATCGGCATCGTCGATGCCTTCGACGCCATGACCCAGTTCCGCCCCTACCGAGATCCGCTGTCGATCAGGGAAGCGGTCGACGAGCTGCGCCGGGAACGCGGGCGACAGTTCGACGCCAAGCTCGTGGACGAGTTCATCGGCGTCGTCGAGTGGGACGGCCTGGCCTGAGCTGAGCGGGTGCCCAAGGCGCGCGTTCCGGGTCAACTGCTACCGTGGCAGCCTGATGGCGCAGGCACCACGATCCGGTGTGCTCACGTGGCAATGCATCGCGCTCGTGCGTGGGTCCGCGGTGCTCGTGCTGCTGGCCCTGTTCGTCACCGGTGCGGCGTTGCCGGCGGCAGCCGAGGCCGCGGGAGAGGACTTCCGAACGCGCGTCTACGAGTGGGCCGATGTCTGCCCGGCCGGCCTGCCCTGGACCGGGGAGGAGCCGCTGCGCGTGCCCGGGCCCAAGCCCCGCGACTCCGACGACGTGCCCCTATACCGGGTCGGCGGCGAACTCCATTACCGGCCGGGCGCCCTGGCCATCAACGGCATGAAGCGCATCGATGCCTACCGCGACACCGGGGACCGGACCCAGCTCGAGCAGGCGCTCAAGCAGGCCGAGCGCCTACGGCAGCTGGCCGTCGAGGAGCGGGACGCCTGGTGGCTGCCGTTCTGGTACGACTACCTGCCGGCCGGGCAGCGGGCACCGTGGTTCAACGCCATGACCCAGGGCCTGGTGCTGTCGTTCTTCACGCGGCTTCACCAGGTCACCGGCGACCCCCTCCACCTCGATGCCGCTGAGCGGGTCTTCGACAGCTTCCAGCGCTACGGTCCTGGCCGCAAGCCGTGGGTCAGCTACGTGGACAAGCGGGGGTTCCTCTGGCTCGAGCACTACCCGCTGCCGCTGCCAGATCACGTGCTCAACGCCCACCTGCACGCTGTCTTCGGCCTGTACGAGTATTGGCAGGCGACACGCTCGCCGTCCGCCCGGCACCTGCTCAACGGGGCGGTCACGACCGTGCGCAAGAACGTCGAGCGCTACCGCCAGCCCGGTGGCGTCAGCCTCTACGGACTGCGGAGTCGCACGCGCAACCCCAAGTACCACGAGATCCACGTGTGGCAGCTGAACCTGCTGGCGCGGATCTCCGGGGATCCGTACTTCGCGACGATGGCCTCCAGGCTGGTAGACGACCGGCGACCGGTGGGCCACGTCAACGGCCGGCCGCAGCGCCACGACGACGCCATGGTGGGACCCCACTGCCGGCCTGGCGATAGCCTGGGGCCGTGGCCACCGTCCGACGAAGCCCTGCCTGCAGCATCGGTCGCCCCCTCCGACATGATGCCTCCTTCACGGGCCGCCGAGGTGTCAACGGGCAGCTGGTGACGACAGCCTCGGTCATCTGACCGACGGTGGCGATGCCGTCGGTTCGGTAGGAGTGCCGAGGGGTGGCTGCATGACCATAAGGCCAGTACGGCGGTCGCGATCGTCGCGTTACTGTCACCACCATGGCCGAGCGGACCCTGTATGAGGTGCTGATGCTGCATCCGACCGCCACGATCGAGGTGATCAACGCGGCCTATCGCGCCTTGGCCAAGAAGTATCACCCGGATCACGCGGGCCCCGAGGCCTCCGAGCAGATGGCCGCGATCAACGAGGCCTACACCATCCTCAGCGACGAGGACAAGCGCGCGCGGTACGACGAGATCATCGGCAAGGCCAAGGACGGCCAGGCGGTCGGCCACGCTCGTCAGTCGATGCCGGGGGCGACCAACCTCAAGTACGAGGGTGGCGCCTGGTCGGTGCGGTCCAGCGCCGAGCCCACGCCCGCGTCGGCGCCGTTCGGCGAGGCCGGCCCACCGCCGCGCTTCCCGCCGGCCTCGGGCAGCATCCTCTCCTTCGGTCGCTATCGCGGCTGGTCCTTGTCCCAGGTCGCGGCGCACGACCGCAACTACCTCGAGTGGCTGAGCCGCACCATGGCTGGACGCACGTACACCGCCGAGCTGCGCCAGGTCCTGAGCCAGACGGCGAACTAGCTCAGCCCGCCGGCCGGAAGATCAGCCGCAGGACGAAGAGCGAGAACCAGGCGGCGACACCCCAGAAGAGCATGGCCACGAGCACCAGGGGCTCGAACTCGTCGGGGCCGCTGATGCTGGCATCACCGACCTCGGCCAGGTCACCGGCGAGACCGGTGATCTCGAAGCGCCCCACGATGGCGTCGACCGGCAGCAGCCACAGGTCCGTCAGGTCCAGCAGCAGAGGCACGTACTCGACCAGTCCCGAGGGGACCTCCACGAAGGGCAGTGCCAGGCGCAGCGCGAGCGTGATCTGGATGAAGGCGAAGAAGAGGCCGGCCAGGCGGATGATCAGCACGCCGCCAAGTCTACGAGCGGCACGTGGCTGACGAGCTCGCCGGCCATGCGGCGGGCGCCCGGCTAGCGGGCCAGGAAGCCGGCCACACGCTCGAGCGCGCGGCGCAGGTTGGGGCGGGAGTTGGCGTACGAGATGCGCACGTGGTCGCTCGCCGTATGGCCGAACCCGGGGCCGGCGAGCACGCTGACGCCCGCCTCGGTCAACAGGCGCTCACTGAAGGTCGTTCCGTCCATGCCGCTGTCGCGCACGTCGGGAAAGACGTAGAAGGCGCCGGCCGGCGTGGGCACCCGCAGCTCCGGCAGCTCCCGTAGCCCGTCCAGCACGAGCGACCTTCGGGCCCGGAATTCGGCCAGCATCTGGTCCGCCGCAAGCTGGGACCCTGAGAGGGCCTCGACCCCGGCCAGCTGGGCGTAGGCGGCGGTGCCGGAGACGGTGTTGATGAGCAGGCGTTCGAAGGGCTCGACCAGGCTCGTGGGGACGATACCCCAGCCCAGCCGCCAGCCCGTCATGGCATAGGTCTTGGAGAGGCCGTCGAGCACGATGGTGCGCTCGCTCATGCCCTCGAGCGCGAGGATGGAGTGGTGCTCGCCCTCATGGACCAGCCGTCCGTAGATCTCATCCGCCAGCACCAGCAGGTCGTGCGCCATGGCCACGGCCGCGATGCCCTCAAGATCCGCCCGCGTAAGCATCCCCCCGGTCGGGTTGTGCGGGCTGTTGATCACCAGCAGGCGCGTGCGCGGCGTGACCAGCGACCGCAGCTCGTCGAGATCGGGACGGAAGTCGTTGGTGGCCCGCAGCGGGATCGGCACCGGCACCAGGTCCAGGAACCGGGCCATGGAGGCATAGATGGGAAAGCCCGGGTCAGGCACGATGACCTCGCTACCGGGATCGAGTGCGGCCAGGTAGGTGAGGGCCACGACCGGCTTGGCGCCGGGGGTGACCACGATCCGGTCGGGCGACACGTCAGCGCCACGTCGACGGCTGGAGTCGGCCGCGATGGCCTCGCGAAAGGCGGGCACGCCCAGGGGTGGCGGATAGTGCGTGTGCCCGTCGGCCAGGGCGCGGTCGGCCGCCTCCACCACGTTCGGCGGCGTGTCGAAGTCGGGCTCGCCGATGTGGAGCGTGACGATGTCCCGGCCTTCAGCGGCCATCGCGCGGACCCGGGCGCCGACCGCGAGGGCGCCCTCGGTGCCAAGCCGCTCCATGCGCCGAGCCGATCTCACGAGGCCGACTCTAGCGTGGGCCTGACGGCCACGTGGGGCCTGGCCGGGCAAGGCCCGGCAACCGTGCGAGAATGCCCGCCGTGACCAGCTACTACGAGCTCGATGCCGCGAACGACCGCGTGGCCGAGCTGCGACCGCTCCTGTCCCGCTTGCGCGACGACCGCGATGCCGTCGCGGCGGCACAGCTGCGCCTCCAGCAGCTGGCATCGACCGAGGACGCCGACCGCGCCGATCTCGAGCGCGAGCGGGAGGCGATCGTGGCCATCGTCCGACGCATGGAGGCAGCCGTGCGACAGATCGACGCCTGGGGCGTCACGCTGCGCGACATCGGAACCGGGTTGGTGGATCTCCCCGCCTTGGCCAACGGGCGGCCCATCTGGCTGTGCTGGAGGCTGGGCGAGGATGACATCGCCTACTGGCACGAGCTCGACGCCGGCATCGCCGGCCGCAAACCCCTCATCGAACTGGAGTAGAGATGTCGTTCCTGCGCAACCTGATGGGCCCTGGCGTACCGGCCGTCACCGTCCAACAAGCGGCTGAGATGCAGGGCGATGACGGCGGGGCCCTGATCATCGACGTGCGCGAGCCCAACGAGTACGCGCAGATCCGGGCCAGGGGTGCGGTGCTGCTCCCGCTTGGCCGCCTGAATGGCCGTGTCCAGGACCTGCCACGCGACCGCGAGATCCTGCTCATGTGCCGCACCGGTGGCCGCAGTCAGAACGCTACGCAGTACCTGGCCGCGAACGGCTTCGAGAACGTGACCAACGT
>JASFQX010000184.1:0-5007 GCA_050115215.1 Chloroflexota bacterium | reverse complement strand
TGAAGCCGAAGGCTGCGGCCAGCACCGCCCCGACGAAGACGGCCACCAGCTCCGACTGGTCGAGCAGACGCCACGGGAACGGCCGGATGAACTCGTACCGCTGCTGCAGTAGCAGCGCCACCAGACCGACGGCCACGAAGGCCGCCACCACCGCCAGGCCCCCGGCACGCGGGATCGGGCGCACGTGGATGCGGCGACCGGCGTCGGGCTCATCGATGGCGCCGACCGCGGTCGCAAGGCGCATGGCCAGCGGCGTCAGCAGGTAGGCGAGGATGGTGGCGACGGCTCCGGTGGCGAGGATGAAGGGCAGCGCGTCGAAGGTCACGCCTCGGTCAGCCCGGGCACGGGGAAGCGTGCGCAGATCTCCTTCACCTCGGTCCGGATCACCTCCAGCGCGGCCGCGTCCTCACGATCGCGCAGGGTGCGCGCGATGAGCGTCCCGACCTGCCGCATCTCCTCGGGCCCGAAGCCGCGCGTGGTCGTCGCGGGCGTGCCCACGCGAATGCCCGAAGCCGTGTTCGGCGGCAGCCGATCGAAGGGGATGGCGTTCTTGTTGACGGTGATACCGACCTCGTCGAGCAGCGTCTCGGCCTCCGTCCCGGTAACGCCCAGCGGCGTCACGTCGACGAGGATGAGGTGATTGTCGGTGCCGCCGCTGATCAGCTCGGCGCCGTTAGCCAGGAGCGTCTCGGCCAGCACGGCGGCGTTCTCGATGGTGCGGTGCTGGTAGGCCCTGAAGTCATCGCTGTCGGCCTCGCGCAGGGCCACGGCCTTCGCCGCGATGATGTGCATCAACGGGCCACCCTGGCTGCCCGGGAAGACCGCGCGGTCGATGGTGCGTGCCAGCTCGGCCTTGGCGAAGATGAGCCCTCCGCGTGGGCCGCGCAGCGTCTTGTGCGTGGTCGTGGTCACCACGTCCGCATGGGGGAAGGGGCTGGGGTGGACGTCGGCAGCGACCAGCCCGGCGATGTGCGCCATGTCGACCAGGAGCATCGCTCCGGCGCGACGAGCGATCGAGCCCATGCGCTCGAAGTCGATAGCACGCGGGTAGGCGGACGCGCCGGCAACAAGCAGCCTGGGCCTGACCTCGAGGGCCTGTCGCTCGAGCGCGTCGTAGTCGATGCGGCCGTCCGCCTCCGAGACGCCGTAGCCATGGACCTCGAAGTAGCGCCCGCTGAAGTTGATGGGGTGCCCGTGGGTCAGGTGGCCCCCGTGCGCCAGGCTCATGCCCAGGATGGTGTCGCCGTGCTCGAGCAGCGCCAGATAGGCGGCCACGTTGGCCTGGGCCCCCGAGTGCGGCTGGACATTGATCGCCTCGGCTCCCGGGAAGAGCGCCAGCGCACGTTCCTCGGCCAGGCGCTCGACGACGTCGACGTGCTCGCAGCCTCCGTAGTAGCGCCGGCCGGGCTGACCTTCGGCGTACTTGTTCGTGAGCCAGGACCCGCTGGCCTCCATCACCGCGCGCGAGGCGTAGTTCTCGCTGGCGATGAGCTCGATCTTCCAGATCTGACGCTCGCGCTCGGCGACCATCGCGGCCCACACTTCAGGATCGACGCTGGCGATGGGGGCGTCGGCCAGCTCGCGGCCGGAGGTCAGGGTCATCGGTGCTCCGTCGGTCTCTCCCGGCGCGCGGGGTCTTCGCCCGGCGCGAAGGCCAGTGTACTCGTGCCCACGTTCAGCCCCTGTCGGCGACGACACCGATCTCGTCCGGCCCGATGGCACCTTCGCGCAGCACCTGCCAGCCGCCGTCGGCGTGAACGGAAACCACGGTCGAGGCCACGCCACCGCGCACGGGTCCGTCGTCGAGCACCAGCGCGAGCGCGTGGCCGACCGAGGCGATGAGCTCCTCGGGGAGGGTGGCAGGCGCTTCGCCCGAACGGTTGGCCGAGGTGACCGCGATGGGGCCGAGCTCACGTGACAGCGCGCGCGGCACCGGGTGATCGGGGATGCGCAGGCCCAACGTGTCGCGCCCGCCGGTCACTCCCTGGGGCACGAGATCCGGCCGCCGTAGCGGCAACACCAGCGTCAGCGCTCCCGGCCAGTAGCGCGTGGCCAGCCGCCGTGCCGGTGCGGCCACCTCGACCAGGCCTTCGACCTGGTCGAGCCCGTCGATGAGCAGCGCCACACCCTTGTCCTCGGGCCGCTGCTTGGCCGCGATGAGCGCAGCCAGCGCCTCCGGACGAGGCACCACGCCGATGCCGTAGACGGTCTCGGTCGGGATGCCCACGATGCCGCCTGCCTGCATCGCCAGTACGGCCTCGGTCAGGGAGGCCGGGTCGTCCGCGGGCAGCAGCGGAGGTCGGCCCTCAGGCATGAGCGCGCTCCAGCAGAGCCACGCGAGGGCTGCCCGAGAGATCCTCGTGGATGGCGCAGTCCCAGCCGGGCAGCACATCACGGACAGCCGCCTGCAGCAGGTCGGACTGGTCGCTACCGATCTCGAGCAGCGCAGCCCCCGCGGGCGCCACCACCTCGGGCACGGCAGGCAGGAGACGGCGGATGAGGGCCAGCCCATCGGGACCGCCGTCAAGCGCGATCGCCGGCTCGAAGCTGGCCGCGACCGGCAGGCTCCCCATCAGCCCCGACGGGATGTACGGCAGATTGGCCAGCAGCAGGTCTACGCCGTGCGCCGGGATTGGAGCGACGTCGGTGAGGTCGCCCTCGGCGAAGGTGAAGAGATGCGCCAGCCCGTGGGCGACGACGTTGATGGTAGCCACCTCGCGGGCCTCGGTCGTGACATCGCTGACGTGGAAGTGCACGGTCTCGCCGTAGCGCCGCCGGCGCAGCTCGATCGCGATGGCCACGGGGATGGCGCCGGAGCCGGTGCCCACGTCCCACACGAGGTAGGGCTCGGCCCCATCGGCCCGGAGGGCCCCGGTCAGGTCCGCGGTGATGCGGGCCAGGGCCAGCTCCACCAGCGTCTCGGTCTCCGGACGCGGGATGAGCACCCGCTGGTCGACCGCGATGGCCGTGCCGTAGAACTCCTTCATGCCCCGGATGTAGGCGACCGGCTCGCCCGCGGCGCGGCGCTGGAGGAAGCGGTCGAAGGTCTCGAGCTGGGCCGTGCTGAGCACGGTTTCCGGATGAGCCATGAGCCCGCTGCGATCGACCCCGAGCACGTGCGCCAGGAGCACCTCGGCATCGAGGCGGGCGGACTCGGAGCCGGCTGCCTGCAGCCGGGCGGTAGCCTCGGTCAGCAGCCCCTGCACCCGCTGCGGGCGTGTCTCCATCAAGCCAGGCGTCCGCAGCGCTAGCCGGTGGACCCCGACCCCGCCTCCAGCGAGGCCAGCCGCTCGGCCTGGTCGGTGGTGATGAGCGCATCGATGAGCTTGTCCAGCTCGCCATCGAGCACGCCGGGCAGGTCATGCACGTCGAGTCCGATGCGGTGGTCGGTGATGCGGTCCTGCGGGAAGTTGTAGGTCCGGATCTTCTCCGAACGTTCGCCGCTGCCCACCATCGAGCGGCGCGCCTGGGCCTCCTCCTCGCGGGCCTTGCGCTGCTCCATCTCCAGCAGCCGCGCACGCAGCACGGACAGGGCCTTGGCCTTGTTCTTGTGCTGGCTCTTCTCGTCCTGGATCTCGACCACCAGGCCGGTCGGCAGATGGGTGATGCGCACGGCCGAGTCGGTGGTATTGACCGACTGGCCGCCAGGGCCGGAGGCACGCTTGACGTCGATGCGCAGGTCCTTGGCTTCGTCGATCCGGACATCGACCTCGTCTGCCTTGGGCAGGACCGCCACGGTGGCAGTGGAGGTGTGGATGCGGCCGCTCGACTCGGTCTCGGGCACACGCTGCACGCGATGGACGCCGCCCTCGTACTTCAGGCGGCTATAGGCACCTGCCCCGCTGATCTCGAAGATGACCTCGCGCAAGCCCTTCACGCCGGACTCGGATGCGGCCAGGGTCTCTGTCTTCCAGCGCTGCCGCTCGGCGTAACGCACGTACATGCGGAAGAGGTCGGCGGCGAAGATCGCCGCTTCTTCCCCGCCGGTGCCGCCGCGGATCTCGATGATGACATCGCGCTCGTCGTTGGGATCACGGGGCAGCAGCTGCACGCGCAGCTCGTCGTTGAGCCGCTCCACCTCCGCTTCGTTCTCGGCGATGAGCTCGCGCGCCAGCTCCTTGAGCTCGAGGTCGTCCTCCGACTGCAGCTCGTGGCGGGCCGACTCGAGCGCGGCCGTGGCGCTCCTGAGCGCTCGGTAGTTCTCCACGATGGGGCCGAGGTGCGCCTGCTCACGTCCCAGCATCTTGCTGCGCTCAGGGTCAGCCGCGACCTCCGGCCTCGACCATTCCTCTTCGATCTCCCCGAGCCGGCGCTCCAGCTCGTCGAGCCGGACCTCCAGGCTCATGCGCCCTCCGTCGCGCCTCCGGCGCGCGGAGCCGGGGCCTCGGCGCCGTCGGCGGCCTCGCCCGAAGCCGCCTCGGCCTGGGCGGGCTTGGAGCTGCCGGTCTCGGCCTCGGCCTCCTCGGCAGCCTCTTCCGCCTCGCGGCGTGCCTCCATCTCCTTGGCCAGCTCGCCCGCATCGGGGATGGGCTCACGCGGCGGATCCCAGCTGCCTTCGGGCGCGGTGTCGCCATTGGCAGCCAGGCTCTCCTGCATGGCGCAGATGGCGATCTCGATCATGGAGTCGTCGGGCTGCTTGGTGGTGATGCGCTGGATCCAGATGCCGGGCATGAAGAACCACTTCCAGATACCCCGCTCGCGGCGCGGCGCGCCGAACTTCAGCAGCTCGTAGGAGACGGCGGCGATGACCGGCACCAGCAGGATGCGACCGAGGATGGCCACCCACAGGTCCATGCCGGCGAGGAGGCTGAAGAGCAGGATGCTGACGATGATGAAGATGACCAGGAACTCGGTGCCGCAGCGCGGATGCGCCGTGGGGTAGCGGCGGATGTTGTCGACCGTCAGCGGCAGGTCGTGCTCGAGCGTATGGATGGTCATGTGCTCCGCGCCGTGGTACTGGAAGACGCGGCTGATCTCCGCCGAGCGGCTCACCAGCCACAGATAGCC
>JASFQX010000183.1:0-5013 GCA_050115215.1 Chloroflexota bacterium | reverse complement strand
CGGCCAGCCAGTCGCGGAGCCCACGCTGGTCCTCGACATCGGCGGCGGCTCGACCGAGATCGTGCTCCTCGCCCCGGGCGCCGATCCGGTCGTGGGCGTCATCCCGGTCGGCTCGGCACGGCTCACCGCGCAGCACGTGGAGGACGATCCGCCGACCCCCGAGGAGGTGCTAGAGATGCGCGCCGAGGCCCATCACCTCTTCTCCAGCCTGCCCACCGGGCACCCCCGACGCGGCATCGTCGTCGGCGGCTCCGGCACCAACCTCATCCGCCTGACCACCGAGGAAGGCGACGAGGACGCCCCAGACAGCGGCCTGATCGACACGGCCCGGACCGCCCGGGCCATCGAGCTGGTGCAGACCGCGCCGGCGGCCACGCTGGCCGAGGAGTACGGCCTGCGCGAGCGGCGGATGCTGCAGATGGCTGCCGGCGCCTGCCTCATCGAGGCAGCGCTCGACTGCTACAACCTCGAGGCCGTCTCGGCGTCCGACGCCAGCCTGCGCGAGGGCGCCATCATCGCCCGTGAGCAGGCCGGTGAGGCCTGGCGTGAAGAGCTCGAGTCGCTCGTCGCGGGCGACTGACCATCAGGGGAGACGCGACCGTGGTTGCTGAGACGCCGGCCCAGGCGCCCTACACGCAGACCGCCGACGAGGCGCTGGCGACGGCCGGCGTCGATGCCGCCGCCGGTCTGACCTCTGCCGAGGCTGCCGAACGCCAGACTCGCTACGGTCCCAACAAGTTCGCGGAAGCGGCGGTCGAGCCGCTGTGGCAGCGCTTCCTGCGCCAGTACCAGGACTTGATGCAGCTGGTGTTGCTGGTGGCCGGCATCGTCAGCATCGTCATCGTGGGCACCGTCAGCACGGGTGTCCTGCTCCTGCTCCTGACGGTCTTCAACGCCCTGATGGGCCTCTCCCAGGAGGGCAAGGCCGCGGCGGCCGTGGCCGCGCTGCAGGAGATGATGATCCTCGAGACGCGCGTGCGGCGGAACGGTCAGCTGCGCCAGCTGCCGGCAGAGGAGCTGGTGCCCGGCGACATCGTCTCGGTCGAGGCCGGCGACCTCATCCCGGCCGACGGGCGCCTGCTGACGGCCGCCACGCTGGAGGTCGACGAATCACCGCTGACCGGCGAGTCGCTGCCGGTAGCCAAGGACGCCGCCTTCGTGGGAGACACCGAAACCCCGTTGGGCGACCGCGTGAACCTCGTCTTCATGAACACCAGTGTCACGCGTGGATCGGCCACGTTCGTGGTCACGGCCACGGGCATGGCCACCGAGGTCGGCCACATCTCCGAGATGCTCGACACCGCCGAGGAGACGGAGACGCCGCTGACGAAGCAGCTCGCGCAGCTGACGCAGCGGCTCATCGCCATCGCCGGCCTGGCACTCATCGCCTCGATGCTCCTGGGCATGTGGCGCGGGCAACCGTTCGACGAGCTCTTCGTCGCGGCCGTGGCCTTCGCCGTGGCGGCCATCCCGACCGGCCTGCCGGCTATCGTCACCACCATCCTCTCGCAGGGCTCGCGCACGCTCGCGGCTGCGGGCGCCATCGTCAAGAGCCTCCGCTCGGTCGAGACGCTGGGCTCGACGTCCGCCATCAACTCCGACAAGACGGGCACGCTCACGCTCAACCAGATGACCGCCGTCGAGATGGCGACCGTGGGCCGCCACTATCGGATCAGCGGCACCGGCTACGGCACGACCGGCAAGATCATGCACGAGGGCGGCCGGCCCGAGGACGACCACGACCTGGAGGAGTTCCTGCTGCCCATGGTCCTCGCCTCCGACGCAGTCGCGCGCGAGGGCGAGCTGGTGGGCGACCCCACCGAGGGCGCCCTGGTCGTGCTGGCCGAGAAGGGCGGCGTGAGTGCGCAGGTCACGCGCGAGCGCTATCCGCGCCTGGCCACGCTCCCGTTCGACGCGGCCTACAAGCTGATGGCTACCTTCCACGCCGTCAAGAGCGAGGATGGCAAGCGCACCCTGGTGCGGGCCTACGTCAAGGGCGCACCGGATCAGCTGCTGGCCCGGGCTGGCCAGCTCTACGCTCGCGAGCACGATCCGGTCCCGGTGGACGACGAGGTCCGCACCGGCTACATGGCCGAGAACGACCGGCTGGCCGGTGAGGGCCTGCGCGTGCTGGCGACGGCGCGCAAGGACTTCGAGGCCGGCGAGTTCGACCCCGAGGGGGATCTGCTGGCCCAGATCGACGGCCTCACGCTGATGGCGCTGGTGGGTATCGTGGACCCGCCGCGTCCGGAGGTGAAGGACTCGATCGCGACGGCCCATCGGGCCGGCATCCAGGTGCGCATGATCACCGGCGACCACGTGGTCACGGCCGAGGCGATCGGCCGCCAGCTGGGCATTCCCGGCCGGGCCATCAGCGGCGCCGACTTCCGGGCCATGTCCGACGAGCAGGCGCTCAAGGAGCTCGATGACATCGGCATCATCGCCCGCGTCACACCCGAGGACAAGGTGCGCCTGGTGCAGCTGCTCCAGCGCGAGGGCCGCATCGTGGCCATGACCGGCGACGGCGTGAACGACGCACCGGCACTCAAGACCGCCGACATCGGCGTGGCCATGGGCATCACCGGCACGGAGGTCTCCAAGGAGGCCGCGGTGATGATCCTGACCGACGATAACTTCTCGACCATCGTGGGAGCCGTGCGGCTGGGTCGCAACCTGTACGACAACCTGAAGAAGTACATCCGCTTCCAGATGGCCGGCCTCTTCGGCTTCATCGCCACCTTCCTCGGTTCGAGCATCTTCTGGATCGCCGGCGGCGTTCCCTTCCTGCCCACCCAGACGATCTGGGTCAACTTCTCGGTGCAGGTGGCGGCCGCCTTCGGACTCGGCTTCGGCGCACCCACCAAGGGGCTGATGGATCGGAAGCCGAGACCGGCGGACGCTCCCATCCTCTCGCAGCGGATGCTCATCTATCTGGCCATCGTGGGCCTGTTCATGGGCCTGGGCACGCTGCTGGTGCTCGAGCTGGCCTCCCGCGAGTGGGGCGAGGAGGTCGGGCGCTCGATGGCGCTGGCCACGTTCTCGTTCATGAACGTCGCCTTCGCGCTCGGGACCAAGGACCTGCGTCAGACGGTCTTCAGCCAGGACACGCTGGCCGACCGGACCCTGATGCTGGGCACGGGCGCGGGTGTGCTCATCACCATCCTGGCCTCGCAGCTGGGCATGCTCCAGCGACTGCTGGGGACGGTGCCGTTGAGCTGGGAGCAGTGGCTCATCTGCGCGATCGTCGGCTTCGTTGTCCTGCTCGTGTCCGAGATTCGCAAGCTGCTCGCGCCGGACATGTACGCCGACGAGGAGTAGGCGCTGGCCGAGGTCGGTGGCGCCACTGACGCTCAATCGACCCCGTCGGTGACCTCGTCCACGATGCCGATGATGACGCAGCGGATGGGCGCGCCCGGGGCATCGAGCACCTGGCGCGCGCCGTTGCCCTCATCGATCATCAGCACCGTCTCGCCGGCGCCGGCGCCGATGTTGTCGACCGCGATCTGGTAGCCGCCCGCGGGCGTGCCGGCCGGATCGAGCAGGTCCACCAGCAGCAGCCGGCGGTCGTCGAACCGAGGGTGGTTGATGGTCGAGACGACGTTGCCGACCACGCGTCCCAGCTTCATGGCGCGTCGCTCGCGCCCGGCAGCTCGGTGACCGCGTCGACGATGCCGACGATGGCGTGGTCGACGGGCACGAACGTGTCCGGCATCGCCTGCGCCGCCTCACGGGCGGCCACGAAATAGACCAGCTCTCCGGGGCCGGCCATGTGCACGGCGTCGGCGGCGACGATGGTGGGGCCCGTGGGTCGCTGGTGGCGATCGAGGGGCTGAACCACCAGCAGCTTGATCCCCTCGAGCCCTGCGACCTTGGTGCTGGCCACGACGGTGCCGGTCACGCGTCCGAGCTGCATGGCTAGGACCGCATCCGCGGCGCGAAGCGCGCATCCGCGGCGAGGTTCTGGGCCATCTCGCCGTGCAGCTGGGCGATGACGCGGGCGCTCAGGCCGCGCGCCTCACCGACGGCCGCCACGCCGATCTCGACCGCGGCCTCGACGTCGGTGACCTCGCCGCCGAAGAGCAGGTAGCCCTTGCCGCCCAGGTCGTCCGCCAGCCGCAGCTCGAGCAGGCGCACCCGGGCACCCTTGAGGCCCGCGTCGGCGGCGTTGAGGATGGCCGGGATGGTGGCCGTCTCGATGATGCCCAGGGCCTCGCCCTGTGCCTCGTGGCGCACGCCGCGGGCGCCGTCTACGACGTCGGGATGGATGTTGGGCAGGAAGATCTCGTCGCGGACGGAGAGGCCTCCGGTCTCTCGGCCGGCCGCCAGCGCCTCCTCCACGTCGGCTACCTCGCCACCCACCAGCACCAGGTACTTGCCCGGGTGCACGGTGCCCGCGCGGATGACCTCGATCGGCGCGCGCTTGGCCATCGCGTCGCCCGCCTCGATACCGGCCGGGACCGTTTCCAGCTCGAGCAGCCCGAGCGCGGGCTCGATGGGCGGGGCGCCCCCGGTCGGCATCAGACGATCCTCAACGCGCCGACCACGGTCACGCGCCGCTCTCGCGAGAAGGTCCGTGGCCGGGTCAGGCCGTCGCCGGTGGGGGAGGCGATGGAGAAGGAGCAGAAGCCCTCGCCGTCGGCGCCCAGGCCGGCGAGGTTGGGCCCGTTGGCCACGAAGATGGAGCAGTTCATGGCGCGTGCCATGCGCGTGATGGCGTCCACGTTGGTGGAGTGGATGGAGGCGGTGTGGCGGAAGCCGTGCTCCATGCGCACCGCCAGGTCGATGGCCGTGTCCACGTTGCCGACGCGGACCACCGGCAGCACCGGCATCATCTGCTCGGTCCAGGCCAGCGTGTGCTCGCGGGGCACGTCGGCCACCAGCAGCCGCGGCTCGCGATCGGCCTGCACGCCGATCTGGGCCAGGATCTTCGCGGCGTCCACCCCGATCCAGGCGGGGTTCATCACGCCCGGCTTGCTGGGCGGGCCGATCTCCTTGAAGATGACCCGCTCGAGG
>JASFQX010000182.1:0-5025 GCA_050115215.1 Chloroflexota bacterium | reverse complement strand
CTGGAGCGACGACGGGGCACTGATGCTGGCGCTGCTCGACTCGCTGCTCGAGGTTGGCTTCGACACCGCCGACCAGGGGCGTCGCGCCGTAGCCTGGCACGACGAGGGCAGCTACGCGGTGAGCGGCCAGGTCTTCGATGTCGGCAACGCCACGTGTGCCGCGCTGGCCCGGCTGCGCGCCGGCACCCCGGCCGATGAGGCAGGCGCGGCCTCCGCCCTGGGCAACGGCTCGCTCATGCGCATCCTGCCGCTGGCCCTCGTGTTTCGGGATACTGACCGCGAGAGCCTGCTCGACATGGCCTTCCGCGCATCGAGCGTGACCCACGGCAGTGCCGAGGCCCAGATCGCCTGCGGGCTGTATGCCCTGGTGGCGTCTCGCCTGCTCGCGGGCGAGCAGGACCGTCAACGCGCCCTCGCCGGCGCGCGGACCGACCTCCGGGCCGCGCTGCGGTCCGGTGGCCTGCCCGGCGGGCACGAAGCCACCGCTGCGGCGAACGCCCTCGCCACCCTCGATGCCTTCGAAGCGTGGCCGGAGCGCTCGGGTCGCGGCCGGGTCGTCGACAGCTTCTGGTCGGCCTGGGACGCGTTCGCGAGCGCACCCGACTACCCGGCGGCGGTGGTCCGGGCCGTCGAGTACGGCAACGACACCGACACCACCGCGGCCATCGCCGGCGGGCTGGCCGGGGCCTACTTCGGCATCGCCGGCGTGCCGCTGGAGTGGCACCGCAGCCTCCGCGACCGCCCGCTCGCCCAGCGGCTCATCGACCGGCTCATCGAGACCGACACATCCGAGTGGGGCGGGACCGCCTGGAACACCTCCAGCAGCAACCCCCTCCGCGTGGACCTCATGGACCTGGACGGCAGCGACCTCGCGGACGGCCCGGGGCGCGCCGGGATGACCTTCCTGCCGGGCAAGCGCTATCTGGGCTACTACAGCGGTCCCCAGTGGCGCGACCTCGACAGCGACCTCGAGTCGCTCAAGGGCCAGGGGGTCGACGTGCTGTTGCTCCTGGTGGAGGACAAGGAGCTCGTCCGCTGCCGGGTCACCCACATCGAGGAGGCTGTCGATGCGCACGGGTTGGAGCTGGTCCGTCATCCCGTGCCCGACCCGATGGTGCCGGATGACGACGCTGCCTACCGGCGAATGGTGACCGCGATGGTGGCGCGAGTGCGCTCCGGGCAGACCCTCGCCATCGCCTGCCGCGGCGGCCTCGACCGGACCGGCATGACCTCGGCCTGCCTGCTGCGCGAGGCCGGTCTCGATGCCGACGCGGCCATCGACCGGGTCCATACGGCGCGCGAGCACACGCTGACGATGCCCGAGCAGCTCGACTACGTCCGCGGCTGGCCCCACGCCTGAGGCGGCCGGCGCATCTCCACGAAACCTCCACATCCGGTCCATCGTGCGTGCGCTCACGTCCGTCATGGTCCTGACCAACGACCACGAGGTGCGCGCCCAGCGCACGCAACAGGAGTCACGAACGATGCAGAACCGCACCCCCCGATCCGTCCTCGCCATCTCAGCGGCTGCCGCCCTGACAGTTGCCGCCCTCAGCTCGACCGCCGTCCTGGCCAAAGGCCCCGGCGCCGGAGCCGGAGGCTGCGACGGTGATTGCTCCGCCGATCAGCCCCAGGTCCAGCAGCAGGTCCGCGCCCAGGACGGAAGCGGCGGCGGATCGCAGCAGCGCAACCGCGCCCGGGAGGACGCCGCGCAGCAGACCCAGACCAAGGCCGCTGCCGGTGGCGGTCAGCAGGTCCAGGCACGCGCCGGCGGCGGTGAGCGGGACGGCCAGGCCACGGCACGTTCCCAGAACCGCCAGGCCTACCGGGGCAACGGCAATCGGAACGCCGAGAAGGCGGCAGTGGCCGTCCGGGAGAACGCCAGGCAGGGCGCCGGCAAGGGTCCGAACGAGGACGGTCAGCGCGGTCCGGGCACGTGCGACGAGTGCGACGTGGAGATGGGCACCCTGACCGAGGAGCAGGCAGCCGGGCTCGTCTTCATGGCCAACGAGGAGAAGCTGGCCCACGACGTGTACAGCGCCTTCGCCGAGCTCTACGACGTCCCGATCTTCGCCAACATCGCCGCCTCGGAGGCACGCCACCAGGAGGCCGTGAACACGACCCTCGAGCGCTACGGCCTGGAGGACACTGCCTTCGGCCTGCCGGAGGGTGAGTTCAGCGATCCCATCATCGCGTCGCTCTACGACCGGCTCATCGAACAGGGCTCGACCAGCCTGGACCAGGCCATCGCCGTGGGCGTGCTCATCGAGGAGACCGACATCGCCGACCTCGAGTCGCGCATCGTCGATCTCGGCGGGACCCTGTCCGACGCCCAGTCGGCCGCCGAGGCCGAGCTCGACGAGGATGTCGCCGAGGTCGCTGCTCCCGATGTCGTCGAGATGTACTCCCACCTGCTCGCCGGCAGCCAGAACCACCTGTCCGCCTTCCAGGGCCGGCAGTGACCGGCGCAGTGACCCCAGATACAGAGACCTGACCTGCGCACGACGGCCGGGGCCCACCCCGGCCGTCGTCGTACCATCGGCTTCCCATGGCACGCATCCTCGTCGTCGACGACGAGCCCCATATCACCGACGTCGTCACGGCCTACCTGGAGCGCGAGGGACACGAGGTCCATGCCGCGGCCGACGGGGACGCGGCCTACGAGCTGGCGCTGTCAGCTCGCCCGGACGTACTGGTGCTGGACGTGATGCTGCCGGGACGCTCCGGGTTCGACGTCCTGCGCGACCTCCGCGCAGCCGGGCTGGACAGCGCGGTGATCATGCTCACCGCCCGAGATGATCTGGTCGACCGCGTGGCCGGCCTCGAGATGGGCGCGGACGACTACATGACCAAGCCCTTCGAGCCGCGCGAGCTCGTTGCGCGCATCGGGGCCGTGCTGCGCCGCGGATCACAGCAGCTGGAGGCCTTGTCGGCCCGGCGCTTCCTGGACCTGGACATCGACATCGACGCGCGCGAGGTGACCCGTGACGGTGAGCCCATCGCCCTCACCCGTGTCGAGTTCGACCTGCTGGCTACGCTGACCGAGCGCCCGGGCCTGGTCCTGGGTCGAGGCCAGCTCGGCGAGCGCATCTACGGCGAAGCGTTCGCGGCCGACGACCGCACCATGGACAGCCACGTCAAGAACCTGCGGCGCAAGCTCGGATCACCAGCGACCGGTGGTGACTATATCGAGACCGTCCGCGGCGTCGGCTATCGGGCCGCGCGTCGATGAGCCTGCGCCTGAGGCTGGCTCTCATCTTCGCGCTCGTCGCCTTCATGACCGCCGCGGCCATCGCGCTGGTGGCGCCGGTGATCGTCGAGCAGGGCTTCGCGCAACTGGCCGAGGATCCCGACGAGCGCGGACAGCGTCAGGGCCAGGGACTCGGCCCGGGACCGCGCGAGGGCCGGGGCCCCGGTCGAGCTCAGCGCGAGACCACGGCGGCGATCGTCATGCTCGGCGTGGTCGCCGCGGCCGGCGCCTCGGTCATCGGCTTCCTCGTGGCTGGGCGGCTCGTGGCCCCGCTGAGCCGGCTGCGTGACGCTGCCGCGGACGTGGCCGCCGGCGACCTCGAGCGCCGATCGGACGTGGCTGATCGCTCCGACGAGATCGGCGACCTCGGGCGTTCCTTCGACAGCATGGCCGAATCGCTGGAGCGGACGGACGCGGAACGTCGGCGGATGTTCCAGGATGCGGCGCACGAGCTGCGGACCCCGCTGGCGGTGATCGACGCCACGACCAGCGCGATCCTCGATGGCGTCTACGA
Organism: Chloroflexota bacterium; assembly: GCA_050115215.1. Classification (GTDB taxonomy): domain Bacteria; phylum Chloroflexota; class Limnocylindria; order Limnocylindrales; family CSP1-4; genus JAFMJV01. Next base: position 1,261 of record JASFQX010000182.1, on the reverse strand, counting down.
GCACGATGATCGGCACCTCGAGACCATCCGTCACCAGTCACGGCTGCTGTCGCGCCTGGTCGATGACCTGCGCACGGTGAGCCTGGCCGAGGCGCGACAGCTGCCGCTGGAGATGACCGTCGTCGACGCGGCCGAGGTGGTGAGAGATGCGGTCGCCGTGTTCACCCCACCGGCGGAGCTGGCCGGCGTGGCCATCGAGGCAGAGGTCCTCGATCCGCCCCTGGACGTCAGTGCCGACCGCGAGCGCCTGGCCCAGCTGCTGGGAGCGCTCGTTGACAACGCCATCCGGCATACGCCGGCCGGGGGCCACGTGGTCCTCGAGGCCGGCCGGCAGGGAGCGACCGTCGAGCTCGCGGTGCGCGACGATGGCCCGGGGATCTCGCCGGCAGACCTGCCCCACGTGTTCGAGCGCTTCTACCGCGCTGATCCGTCACGCCAGCGGGCCTCCGGCACGTCCGGCCTCGGGCTGTCCATCGTGCGCGCTCTTGCCGAGGCCCAGGGAGGCCAGGTCGGCGTCTCCAACCTCGAGCCGCACGGTGCTCGCTTCTGGGTTCGCCTGCGGGCCAGGGAACCATCAGCCTGAGCCATTCCATCAAGTTATCTTGATGACCGAGAACAAGTCGGCTGGCCTTGGGGCCACAAGGCCCTCCCACTCCCGTCCGGTGGTCACTTTCGAGGGGCGTCGCGTTCGGGTCTACTGGGTCTCGTGGAACCCGACTTGCCCTCCCAGGATTGCGAACATCGCTCGTGCCGCTGGCTGTCGCGTGTGGTGTCCATGGGCCGTCCCGTGCCCAAGCGCTGTCGCAAGTACTGCCCGGCCGCGGCGTCGATTGTGAGCCTGGACCAGCTCGGCCGGGGCCAGGCCGGCCGGATCCTGCGAGTCGGCGGTCGACCAGCGGCCCGGCGGCGGCTGCTGGAGCTCGGCGTCGTCCGGGGCGAGACGATCACGCTGCAGCGTGCTGCGCCCCTCGGAGACCCGCTCGAGTTCGTCATCAAGGGCTATCACCTGTCCCTCCGCAAGCGTGAAGCCGCCACCATCATCGTGGAAGCGCTGGAGGCATCGGCCGCATCGGCCACGGCCGCATGAGCGGCACCGTCACGCTGGCGCTCGCGGGCAACCCCAACGCCGGCAAGACCAGCATCTTCAACGCCCTCACCGGCTCGCGTCACCACGTGGGCAACTGGCCGGGCAAGACCGTGGCCAAGGTGGAGGGCACGTTCCGGCACGGCGACGTGGTCGGTCGGCTGGTGGATCTGCCCG
>JASFQX010000181.1:0-5027 GCA_050115215.1 Chloroflexota bacterium | reverse complement strand
CAGGCCCAGCGAGTAGACGGCGGCGAAGATGAGCGCACCCAGCACCCCGCGGAAGATGCGCCAGCGGCCGAAGATGACGAGGGCGATGACGACCCAGCCGCGCCCCGCGATGATGTCGAGGGTGAAGGTACCCAGCACCGCGAGGGTAAGGAAGGCACCGCCCACCGCCATCAGCGCGCCGCCGATCATGAGCGCGATGTAGCGGACCCGGAAGACGTTGATGCCGGCCACGTCGGCCGCCTCCGGATTCTCGCCGACGGCGCGGATCGAGAGGCCGAGCGGTGTCTTCATCAGCACCCACCAGGCCACCGGCACGACGACGAAGAAGGCGATGTAAGTCAGCCCGTACTGCTCCGCGATCGTGCCCAGGGGGTCGGGCAGGAAGCCGAACAAGCCCCACTCGGACATGGGCTCGATGCGCGGCAGCGATCCGCCGGTGAACATCATGCGGTTGGCGAACTCGCTGACGCCGATGAGCACGATGGTCAGGCCTAGGCCGCTGACGTGCTGGTTGGCCCCGAAGGTCACCGTCATCAGCGCCATCAGGGCGCCCGCGATGAGCCCTACGACGATGGCGCCGAACAGGCCGATCCAGGCGTCGCCCGACTGGTAGGCCACGGCGAAGCCGAAGAAGGCGCCCGCGTACATGGTGCCCTCCACGCCCAGGTTGAGCACGCCCGAACGCTCGGTGTAGGTCTCGCCCACCGTGCCGTAGACGAGCGGCGTGGCGTTGCGGAAGGTGGCCGCGATGATGTCGGCGAGGAAGGTCATGTCGGCGGCTCCTCGACCGGTGCTGCGCCCTCGGGTCTGTCCGGTGGCTCCTCCGGCTCGGGCTCACCCTCGTCGGGCGGCCGCTCGTCCTCGCGCGCGGTGCGCCAGCGGTAGACGGCCAGGGCGCCCACCACCACCAGCAACAGCGTGCCCTGGACCACGTCGCCCAGCTGGCTGGGGATCTGCAGCGAGCGCACCGCCGACGAAGCGCCCACGCTCAGGTCGCCCAGCAGCAGCCCCGCCAGCAGCACCCCCGGCATGGCCAGGCCGCCGAGCATGGCCACCACCACGCCGGTGTAGCCGAAGCCCGGCGAGACGCCTTCGGTGAGGCGGAACTGGATGCCGGCCACTTCGCTCACGCCGGCCACGCCGGCGACCGCGCCGCTGACCAGCGCCACGCGCAGCAGCGTGCGCTCGACCCTGATTCCTGCGAAGCGAGCCCCGTGCGGCGAGAGGCCGACCGCGCGCACGCGCAACCCGGTCGAGGTGCGGGAGAGCACGTACCAGGCGATGACGATGATGACGACCGCGAGCACGAAGCCGAGATGCAGTCGCGAGCGGCCGATGAGCGGGATGAGCTCGGACAGCTGCGGGAACTCCGCCACGGCGGCGATACGCGGTGACTCGGGGAAGCCGGTCTCAGGGTCCTTCCAGGGCCCGTGCAGCAGCGCCTGCACGATGAGCAGCGCGACCGGGTTGAGCAGCAGCGTGGTGACCACCTCGTCGATGCCCAGGCGCACGCGCAGCAGGGCCGGCACCAGGGCCCACGCGGCGCCGGCCAGCGCGCCGCCGCCGACCATCAGGGGCAGGACCACGAACCAGGGCCAACCGTGCACGACCTGGCCGATGCCGGCGGCGGCGATGGCGCCCATCAGCAGCTGGCCCTCGACACCGATGTTCCAGTAGCCGGCGCGGAAGGCGATGGCCACGGCCGTGCCGGTGAAGAGGATGGGGGTGGCCTTGTTGAGCACCTCCAGCAGCGTGAACTCACGCGTCAGGGGGGTGATGAAGTAGGCATACGCGGCCTCGACGGGGTTGGCGCCGGCGATGACGAAGGCCGAGCTGGTGACGGCCAGGATGGTGACGATCGCGCCGAGGGCGATCATCCCGGCGCGGCCGAGCCGGTGCTCGGCCATGCGCCGGACCTCGGCCGTCATGCCGCCGATCCCGTGGGCGCGTCTGCCGCCCGAGCCGCGGTGCCGCGCCCGGCCATGAGCATGCCCAGGTGCTCCGGGTCGGCGTCGGCCGCCTCGATGCGCCCGACGACTCGGCCCTCGTAGAGCACCACGATGCGGTCCGAGAGGCTGACCAGCTCATCGAGGTCCTCGGACATGAGCAGGATGGCCGCGCCCTCGCTGCGCCGCGCCAGCAGCTCGGTGCGCACGTACTCGCTGGCGCCCACATCGAGCCCGCGCGTGGGCTGGCTCACGACCACGACCTTCGGGTCGCGCGAGAGCACGCGCGCCAGCAACACCTTCTGGATGTTGCCGCCACTGAGCGTGGCCACGCGGTCGCCCGGGCGGGCCTTGATGCGATAGCGCTCGATGAGCTCCTCGGCGTGGGTCTCGATGCGTTTGCGATCGAGGCGGCCTCCGGGCGAGAAGTCGTCGATGCGCTCCATGATCAGGTTGAGCGACACGGGCAGGTCGAGCACGAGGCTGGCGTGGCGGTCCTCGGGGATCCGCCCCACGCCTGCGGCCATGACCGTCTCGGGGCCGGTGTTGGCCAGCTCCTGGCCGTCGACGGTGATGGAGCCGGCGGTGGCGCCACGCATGCCGCTGAGCACCTCGGCCAGCTCGGTCTGGCCGTTGCCGCTCACGCCGGCCACGCCCACGATCTCGCCGGCGTGGACCTCGAGCTCGATGTCGTGGAGGGCGGGCAGGCCGTGGTTGCCCCGGGCCGACAGGCCGCGCACCTGCAGCCGGGCCGCTCCGTCGTGCCACAGGGGCTCCTGGCGGTCGACCCCGAACGTGGGCCGCCCGACCATCATCCGCGCCAGCTCGCGCTCGTCGGTATCGCCGGGCGCAGTGCCCACCATCTGGCCGCGGCGCATGACCGAGACGCGATCGCTGATGGCCCGGACCTCGCCCAGCTTGTGGCTGATGAAGACGACGGAGAGACCCTCGTCGATGAGGCGGCGCAGGGTATCGAAGAGGGCGCCCACCTCCTGCGGTACGAGCACCGCCGTGGGCTCGTCGAGGATGAGCACGCGACAGTCGCGCGCCAGCGCCTTGACGATCTCCACGCGCTGCTGCTCGCCGACCGAGAGGTCCGCGACGACCGCGTCGGGCTTGACGGCGATGCCGAAGCGGTCCGCGGCCTCCTCCACCGAGCGACGTGCGGCCGTGAGGTCGAGACGGGCACCGCCGGCCCGGCCGAGGATGACATTCTCGGTCACCGTCATCGGTTGGACCAGGCTGAAGTGCTGGGTGACCATGCCGATGCCCGCGGCGATGGCGTCGCGCGGAGCGCGGATGGTGACGGGCCGGCCCTCGACGGCGATGGTGCCGGCGTCCGCATGCGTCAGCCCATAGAGGATGCGCATGAGCGTGGTCTTGCCGGCGCCGTTCTCGCCCAGCAGGGCGTGGACCTCGCCCTTGATCAGGTCGAGGTCGACGGCGTCGTTGGCGACGAGGTCGCCGAAGCGCTTAGTGATGCCACGAAGCTCGGCGGCCAGGTCGCCCCGGCCGCCGCTGGTGGTCATCGCTGTCCGGCTGTGCGGCCGGGACTACTCCGGGATGACCGACCCGGCCGGGGTGGCCTCGTTGATGTCGACGCGGAAGAGCCCGCTGACGATCTCGGCTTCCCTGGCCCGCACGGTCTCGAGCAGGTCGGCCGGCACCAGCGCCTCGTTGATCGGGGCCAGCGCCGCTCCGCCCTTGGCCACCATGCTGAAGTCCTTCAGGTCCTGCGCGGTGTAGGTGCCGCCGGCGACTTGGTCGATGATGTACTCGACGGTGGGGGTCATGTTCCAGGTCACGCTGGTGACGACGTGATCGGGGCCATCGGCCGACTGGTCGCTCATGTTGCCGACCGCGATGAGATCCTCCTGCACGGCCGCCTCGATGACGCCCGCACGCTCGGCGTAGAGCACGTCCGCGCCGGCATCGATCTGGGCCAGCGCGGCTTCCTTGGCCGAGGCCGGATCGAACCAGCTGTTGATGAAGCTGACCTTGGCTTCGACGTCGGGGTTGACCGACTGCGCGCCCTGGATGAAGGCGTTGCTGATGCGGTTGACCTCGGGCACCGGGATCCCGCCGACGATGCCGATGATGTTCGATTCGGTCAGGCCGCCGGCGAGCATGCCGGCGAGGTAGGCTGGCTCGTGGATCCAGTTGTCGAAGACGCTGAAGTTGGGGTCGGCCGGGCCGCCGCCGGAGCCGAAGACGAAGGCGATGTCGGGGTAGTCCGCGGCCACGCGACGCACGGCTTCCTCGTTGCCGAAGGCGTCGCCGAAGATGATGTCCGGGGCGTTGAGCTCGGCGACCTCGGTCAGCACCAGCTCCATGTCGCCGCTGTAGCCGATGTCGTCGACGAAGTCGTAGACGATCCGGCCGGCGTCCTCCTCCGCCTGGAGCGCGGTGTGGATGACGCCATCCCAGGGTTCCTCGATCTGTGTGGCGTACACGCCGTAGACCTTGAGGGGCTCGTCCTGGGCGACAACCGCGGACGTACTCGCGGTCACGGTGAGGGCCAGCAGCGCGGTGGCTGCAAGCATGGGGCGACGCCTGATCATCCGATAGGACCTCCCTGGTGCCGGTGACAGGCGCACCACGGCGGGCGATGTCCCGGCCTTCTCGCTCGGCGCATCGTACACGGACGCACGGCGCGCGGGTCAAGTGACCGCGCGGTTGCGATGTGGGGTCGGATGGCGCCGTGGGACGTCCCGACGCGGTTGATCCATCGACCGATACCGACCTCAGCCTGACCCGGGCGAGCGTGGTCGAGGGTCAAGGCCGGGAATCGGTCGGGGCATCGACCACACGGGACGCGCGCCGGACGAGATGGGCCGACCAGGGCGAATTCCGGCCACGATCGATCGATCGACAGCCGGTGGGCGATGGAGAAGCTGGTCTTGCCCTCCATCAGCTTGCGCAGGCCGTCCTGGATGAGCTTCTCCGTGCGCGTATCGACGTTGGAGGTGGCCTCGTCGAGGATCATGATGCGCGGGTTGGCGACCATGGCCCGAGCGATGGTGACCATCTGCCGCTGGCGGGGCCGGGCGACGCGGCTACGGGGCGCGGCGAAGGGTCGTT
>JASFQX010000180.1:0-5049 GCA_050115215.1 Chloroflexota bacterium | reverse complement strand
GCGCTGACCGACGAGCAGGCGGTCGTGACCCAGGCCGAGACCGGCGGCGGCTTCGGTGGCAAGGAGGACTACCCCTCCGTGGTGGCCGTCCATGCCGCGCTCCTCGCCCAGCGCATCGGGAAGCCCGTGCGCATGATCTACGACCGCCACGAAGACATCGTGGCCACGACCAAGCGACACCCGGCCATCGTGCGCCACCGCTCGGGCATCTCGGCCGATGGGCGACTGATCGCGCAGGACATCGAGGTGGTCATGGACGGCGGCGCGTTCTGCACGCTCTCGCCGGTGGTGCTCTCGCGTGGTGTCCTCCACTCGGGCGGCCCGTACGAGTGTCCCAACGTCCACATCAAGGGCCGCTCGATGGCCACCAACACGCCGCCCAACAGCGCCTTCCGCGGCTTCGGGGCACCGCAGGTCGGCTTTGCCCACGAGCTGCAGATCGCGCGGATCGCCGCCGAGCTGGACGTCTCTCCGGCCGAGCTTCGACGGCGCTGGGCCTATCGCGAGGGCGGCACGACCCCGAGCGGCCAGATCTTGCACGAAAGCGTGGCCGCGCTGGACGTTCTGCGCGAAGCGACCGCCGCGGCCGACTACGAAGCCGTGCTCGACATCAGCCGCCAGACACGCGCCGTGCGTTGGCGGCAAGCGGCCGAAGCGGGCGCCGGCTTCAACTCCACGCGCGTGCGCACGGCCTCGGGCATCGGCATCGCCATGGGCTGGCACGGCGCGGGCTTCACCGGCCGCGGAGAGGTCATGATGGGCAGCACGGCGGGCGTGGAGCTCGGCGCGGACGGCGTCGTGCGCCTGCTCATCGCGAACACCGAGATCGGCCAGGGCACCAACACGGTCATGCCCATGATCGTGGCCGACGTGCTGGGCATCGACCCCCTCGAGATCGAGCTGGCCCCCATCGACACCTCCATCGTGCCCAACAGCGGCCCCACCGTCGCCTCGCGCACGGTCATGGTCGTGGGTGGGCTCGTGTCCAAGGCCGCGTCACGGCTGCGGGCGGTGGTGGAGGAACGCTCCGGAGGCACCTTCGCCGATGTCTATCGTGCCGACGCGGCAGCGCACGGTGCCACGCGCATCGACCAGCAGTTCGAACCGGCGGTCGAGGTCGAGTTCGACGACGAGACTCACACCGGAGACGCCTACCCCGCCTACGGCTGGGCCTGCGCCGTGGCCAAGGTGGACGTGGACCTCGACACCGGTGAGGTGCGGGTCCGCTCGGTGGTCTCGGCCGACGACATAGGACGGGTCATCCATCCCCTGCTGGCGGAAGGCCAGGTCGAGGGCGGCACGCTGCAGGCGGTGGGCTACGGCACCATCGAGGAGATGAAGCTGGCCGACGGACGCTACCTCAATGATCGTCTCGCGACCTACATCATCCCCACCTCCATGGACGCGCCCGACATCACCGCCATCCTCGTGGAGAAGCCCTTCAGCGGCGCGCCTCACGGTGCCAAGGGCGCGGGCGAGCTGCCCATGAACGTGGGCGCCCCGGCCGTGGTCGATGCCATCCACGACGCGATCGGCGTCTGGATCACCGACCTGCCGGCTACCGCCGAGAAGATCCTGGCAGCCCTGGAGCACAAGGCATGACGGTCGTACGCGAAGGCTCGAGCCCGGTCGATCCCGGCGCCAGCTACCGGTTCAGCCTCAACGGCGAGGCGCGTGAGGTCAACGTCCCGGGCATGCGCCGGTTGCTCGACGTGCTGCGTGCGGACCTGGGCCTGACGGGCACCAAGGAAGGCTGCGGCGAGGGCGAGTGCGGCGCCTGCACGGTCATCGTCGACGGCATGGTCGTGGACAGCTGCCTGGTGCCGGTGTGTCAGGTGGACGGCTGCGACATCCGCACCGTGGAGGGACTCTCCGACGCCGAGAGCGCCGCTCTGAACCCACTGCAGCAGGCCTTCCTCGAGCGAGGGGGCGCCCAGTGCGGGATCTGCACGCCAGGGATGCTGATGGCTGCCCAGGCCTATCTCGACGATGGTGGCCCGCCTGACGAGGAGGGTATCCGCGAGGCCATCGCCGGCAACCTCTGCCGCTGCACGGGCTACACCAAGATCATCGACGCCATCGAGGCCGCGGCGCTGGCCCGCGACAGCGCCCTCGAGGAGAGCGCCTGATGGTCGAGCCACCGGTCGTGAGCCCGGCGACCCTGTCGGACGCCTACGCCTTGCGGGCATCCGGCGCCTATCGGCCCATCGCGGGCGGGACGGACCTGATGGTGCAGCTGGCTGCCGATGTGGACGAACCACCCGAGGCTGTGCTCGACCTCTCCCACGTCGACGAGATGCGCGGCGTCAGCACCGACGGCTACGAGGTCAGGATCGGGGCCCTGACCACCTGGACCGAGCTGCGCCAGTCGCCGGTCATCTCCGCCCGGCTCCCGGCCCTGGCCGAGGCTGCGGCCACGATCGGCGCCGCCCAGATCCAGAACCGCGGCACCATCGGCGGCAACATCTGCAACGCCTCTCCCGCGGGCGATTCGCTGCCCGTGCTGCTGGCCGTGGACGCGATCTTCGAGCTCGGCTCCAGCGAGGGCCTTCGCGACGTCCCGGCGCGCGAGTTCTGGATCGGCTATCGCCAGACGGCCCTGCGCGAGGACGAGCTGCTGGTGCGCGTGCGGTTCCCCGTCGACCGGGCGCGCCGGACTCGCTTCCGCAAGGTCGGGACACGTGCCGCGCAGGCCATCTCCAAGGTCGTGCTCGCACTCAGCTACCGGTCGGACGGCGACGCCTGGCACGACGTGCGTGTGGCGCTGGGGTCGGTGGCGCCGACACCGATCCGCGCCCCTCGGGCCGAGGCCGTGCTGGAAGACTCGTGGCCGCACGAGGCGGTCGCGGACGAGGCGGCCCAGGTGCTGGCTGCCGAGATCGTCCCCATCGATGATGTCCGCTCTACCGCCGAGTACCGCCGCTCGGTCAGCGCGCGGGTGCTGCATCGGCTGCTGCGCGAGGAGGGTGGCTGGTAGGCCGTGGCTCCGGCCGCGCAGCTCGTCAGGCTCCGGCCCGATGCGACTCGCGCCTGAGGCGCTCGAGGTCGGCGCGGGTGTCGACATCGGGCATCTCGCCATCGACGTCGACGGTCAGCACCTGGTCGGGTCGGCTCACGATCAACTGCCCCAGCCCGTGGTCGCCCTCGAGCTCATCGATCCACACCCAGGCCGGCCGGAGCAGCAGGACCGGGTTGCGCGGGCCAGCCATGCGGTAGCGCGGCACGACCACCGGTCGGTCGCCCGGGCGCGCCCGGGCCGCGGCCGCCTCCAGGGTACGCATCGTGCTCGCCTGCAGGCGAGGCTGGTCGCCGAGCACGATGAAGGCCCCGTCGAACGGCTCTGGCAGCGCACGGAGCGCGTCGATGCCGACCTGAAGGGATGACGACAGCCCGCGCTCCGGCTCGTGATTGCGCACACGGATCTCGTCGTGCCACGCGATGGCAGCCTCGATCGCGTCCGCCCTGCTCCCCAGCACCACGACCGTCGCAGTCGGCCGGAGCGCGCGCACCTCGTCCAACACCCGCCCCAGCAGCGGCCGGCCCTCGAGGTCCGCGAGCAGCTTCTGGCCGGGCTCGCCACCGAAGCGCGTGCCGGCACCGGCGGCCAGCACGAGCACGGCCAGGCGCAGCTGTCGTCCATCCATCCCTTGACCCTACATGCCGCGGGGCCGAACGACCTTGTCCGGCGGAGCGCCTACCATGAGGTCGTGACCGACTCCCCCGCGTACACCAACCGGCTCATCCACGAAACGAGCCCGTACCTGCTGCAGCACGCCCACAACCCCGTCAACTGGTACCCATGGGGTGAGGAGGCCCTCGCTCGCGCCAGGGAGCTCGACCAGCCCATCTTCCTCAGCATCGGCTACGCGGCCTGCCACTGGTGCCACGTGATGGAGCGGGAGTCGTTCGAGGACGAGGACACCGCCGCCGACCTCAACGCCCACTTCGTCTCGATCAAGGTCGATCGCGAAGAGCGGCCGGACCTCGACAGCCTCTACATGGACGCGCTGCAGGCGCTCACGGGACAGGGCGGCTGGCCCATGAGCATGTTCCTCACGCCCGAGGGCTTGCCCTTCTACGGCGGCACCTACTTCCCCGACCGGCCCCGCCACGGCATGCCTTCCTTCCGTCAGCTCCTCGCTCGCCTGACCGAGGTCTGGCAGGAGCGCCGCGACCAGGTCGAGTCCACCGCCAGCCGGCTGACCGAGCACGTGCGTAACGAGCAGGACGCTCCGCGGCAGCTGCTCCAGGCATTGGCCGGCCAGCCGGAGGTCGATCCGTTCGAGCGCCTTGATGACGCGACCCGCGCGCTCGCCAGGAGCTTCGACCCGGTCAACGGCGGCTGGGGCGAGGCTCCGAAGTTCCCCCAGGCGATGTCGATCGAGCTGCTGCTGCGCGAGCACGTGCGCACGGGCCGAAGCGAGCCGCGGCTGCTGGCCGAGAAGGTGCTTGACGCCATGGCCGCGGGCGGCATCTACGACCACCTCGGCGGTGGCTTCGCCCGCTACTCGACGGACCCTCGCTGGCTGGTGCCGCACTTCGAGAAGATGCTCTACGACAACGCGCAGCTGGCGCGCGTCTACGGCCACGCCGCGCAGCTGACCGGCGACCCGGGCTACGCCTACTTCGCGCGCGAGACGCTCGACTTCGTGGCCCATGAGATGCGGGTCCCGCCCGGTGGTGCCTTCGCCGCCAGCCTCGACGCCGACACCGAGGGTGAGGAAGGCGCCACCTACGTGTGGGACGTGAGCGAGGTGCGCGAGGTGCTGGGCGACCGGTCGCGCCTCTTCGAGCAGGCCTACGACGTGTCGGACGCGGGCAACTGGGAGGGACACACCATCCTCAACCGGGTGCGCAGCGATACCGAGCTGGCGGTCGAGCACGAGCGGTCGCGCGACGAGATCGCCGAATCCCTGGCCCAGGCTCGGACCGACCTGCTACGTGTGCGCGACCGGCGGGCACAGCCGGGACGCGACGACAAGGTGCTGGCCTCCTGGAACGGGCTGATGATCGGTGCCTTCGCCGACGTCGGCCGGATCCTGGACGACG
>JASFQX010000179.1:0-5050 GCA_050115215.1 Chloroflexota bacterium | reverse complement strand
CCGTGCCCGCGTCGGATCACCGGGGGCATCATCACGTCCGATGGCCAGACTCCCGACCTCCATCGATCCCAAGCGCGCGGCAGAGCTGCTGGCTGACTGGGGCTTCCTTGCCGACCCCGACCTGCCCGACCGGCCCGGTCCGGCGTTCCTGCTCGTGGCGATCCGCGCCCAGCCAACGCTCAAGCACTACGATCCCGAGCTCGTCGAGTACTGGATCACCGGGCCCCGCGGCTTCGGCGTGCGCGAAGCCATCACCTTCGCCAGCCGCTTGCCGCGGGCAGGCGAGTTCTCCTGGGGCCGCATCACCGTCTGCGACCGCAAGGGCGCGGTCAATCGCTATCTCACCTTCGGCGGCACCCTTCGCGCCGAACGCATCGACGGCGAGGTCATCTGCGTCTTCGAGTCCCCGGCCCCGCTGCTGCGGCGCGGCGGTCACTCACAGGGCTGGGATACCGGTGCCCACAGCGTCGGCGGCTTCCTCGGTCGGTTCCGGGCCGCTGCGGGCTACCAGCACGAATTCGAGGTGTTGGCGGCTCAGACCGATCCGATCACGCGCTACGCCGCCTTCGTCAACGAGCTCGTGGCCCGCTATCGTTCGAGTGAGTACCTGCGCGACCACTACCTCAAGCTGTGGACGACCATGGTGGCCGAGGAGCGCCGCCTCAAGCGAGACCATCCCCTCGAGTGGGCCGGTGGCGCGGAGCTGCTCGAGAAGACCAAGCGCGTAGCCGCCGGCGGCAGTCTGACCCGGCAGCTGCGACCGTTCTAGCCTGTCGACAGGGTCGGCCGCAGGCAGCGCGGGGACGAACGACCTCGACCCCGGTTCCCGAGGCTGGACCCGTGCAGCGGGGCCGTGTCGGCGGCTAGGTACCCTGACGCCAGGACCTGCTGTACTCCACCTGCTCGGGCGTCATGTCCTCGATGACGATGCCACGTGACTCGAGCTTGAGCCGGGCGATCTGCTCGTCGATCTCGGCAGGCACGACGTGCACGTCGTTGCTCAGCGAATCGTGCTTCCGGGCCACGAACTCGGCTGAGAGCGCCTGTCCCGCGAACGACATGTCCATGACCGCTGCCGGGTGGCCCTCGGCCGCGCCGAGGTTCACCAGCCGGCCCTCGGCCAGGAGGTACAGCTTCTTCTGGCCGAGGTCATACTCCCTGACGTTGTCGCGGACCTCGCGCACGTGCCCCTCCGCCAGGCGCTCCAGGGCGGCCAGCTCGATCTCGGCGTCGAAGTGACCGGAGTTGGCCAGCACCGCGCCGTCCGGCATCACCCGGAAGTGCTCTTCGCGGAAGACGTTGAGGTTGCCGGTCGCGGTGACGAAGATCTCGCCCCAGCCCGCTGACTCGCCCGCGGTCATGACCTGGTGGCCGTCCATGAGAGCCTCGATGGCGCGCACGGGGTCGACCTCGACCACGGCCACGCGGGCGCCCATGCCACTGAAGCGGGTGGCGATACCGCGGCCGACCCAGCCATAGCCGGCGACCACACAGCGGCGGCCGGCCAGCAGGTAGTTGGTGGCCCGCAGGATGCCATCGACCGTGGACTGGCCGGTGCCGTAGCGGTTGTCGAAGAGATGCTTGGTCTGGGCCTCGTTGACGGCCACCACGGGGAAGGCCAGCTCACCGTCGGCGGCCATGGCCTTCAGGCGGATGACGCCGGTCGTGGTCTCCTCGGTGCCCGCCATGATCTCGGGCAGCTGCTCCCGCCGCTCCTTGTGAAGCAGGGCCACCAGGTCACAGCCGTCGTCCATGGTGATGTGTGGGCGGGTGTCGGCGGCGGCAGCCAGATGCTGGTAGTAGGTCGCGTTGTCCTCGCCGCGGACGGCGAAGCAGCTGATGCCGTATCGGGCCACGAGCGCGGCGGCCACGTCGTCCTTGGTGGAGAGGGGATTGGAGGCCACCAGCGTCACATCCGCGCCGCCGGCCTTGAGCGTACGCATGAGGTTGGCCGTCTCGGTGGTGACGTGGAGGCAGGCCCCGATGCGCAGACCGTCGAGCGGCCGCTCCCGCTCGAAGCGCTCGCGAATCAGGCGCAGGACCGGCATCTCCCGCTCCGCCCACTCGATGCGACGGACACCTTCCTCCACGAGACCGAAGTCAGCGACATCGTGGGGTGGATAGGACGCGGTCTGGCCAGTGGTGGCGTCACCGGAGGTGGTCGGCATCGGGTCGCGGGGCGTGCGGATATCGGTCATTCATTCCTCCTGAGCTCGGAGACGAAGGCCCGGACGGGCCCGACGATGCTATCCCAGAGCGACGTCTGGCGATGGATGAGCCGCTCCTCGTACTCGGTCGCATCGCGATAGCCGAGGGCACGGTACACCGCCCGCGCGGGCGGGTTGTCCGTGCGCACGTTGAGCACGACCGTGTCGCATTCGCGCAACAGCTCAGCCGTCACGGCACTGGTCACGACCTTGGCCAGGCCCTGCCCGCGGTACTCACGGTGGGTGTAGACGTTGCCGACCGCCGCGATGCCCAGCTGCCGGCTGATGACATGGGTGCCAGCCGCGGCGATGAGCCGGGTGCCGCGCCGGACGCCGAAGTAGACACCCGTGGCCACCGCCTCCTCGGGCAGGTGCGCGCTGAAGCCCAGCTGGTAGAGGCGATTGAGATGGCGCGTGTCCCCCTGGTCGAGGCGCACGGCCTCACCCACGACGGGCTGGAAGGTCTCCCGTTCGACCACCATGCGCACCATCGGCGCGGGAGCGTCCACGCGGTAGTGGTCACGTAGCGCAGGCACGGACGCGCGTCGGATCGAGGCGTACGAGATGCGTGGGCGAACCACGTCGCGCAGCACGGTCCTGATGCCGCTCGGATCGCCCATCGCGAACAGCGGCTGGGGTGACAGACCGCGGTACTCCATGGCCAGGGCGATGGGCTCTCCGGCCTCGAAGGCGACGCCCCAGCGGGTGCGTCCGAACTCGGCGTCGTCAGTATCGGCCAGGGCATAGGCCGCGAACAGGCGGTCCCGTTCGAGGACGCTTCGTAGCAGGCTGCGATCGCGGCTGCTGCGAGCCTCGATGCGTCCGCCAAGGGCCGAGCGGTCGCGGGTTACCGTCGCCATCAGGTCGTCCCCGGGTCGCTCACGCCGCGCTCGGTGACGATGAGGTCGATGGCCGTGGCCGGGATCACGTCAGAGGCCGGCACGAGCGCGTCGGACGAGCGCACCGGCACGCCCGCCAAGTAGGCCGAGAGATCCCTGGCCGGTCGCAGCTCCACGGGGATGGCGCCACCGTCAGGCGAGTCGGGATCGCGGGTGGCGCTGAGGCCGCTGACGATGACGAGCGGACGCGGGCGAGCCGAGGGGCTGGCCGAGGCCAGCTGCGCCACGGAGCGGCTGCCGACGAGGGCACCGACGTCGCCGTTGGCAGCGGTCCATTCCGCGCTGAGGAGCACCGCGTCGACGGTCTCGTGCGCCAGGAGCCAGGCTGCGGCGGCGTCAGGCACGAGCTGGTGGGCGAGTCCGGCCTGGCGCAGCTCCCAGCTGGCAAGCCGGGCACCATCCATGAAGGGCCGGCCCTCGGTCAGGAAGATCCGCGGCTCGCGGCCCGCGTCGCGCAACTGACCCAGCGCGGTGATGCCACTGCCGACGAGCCCGCCCGCAAGCGCGCCCTGGCTGCCGTGGAGCAGCACCGTGAGTGGCCGACCCGCAGGCTCGGGCAGGACGCTGACGATACCCGCGGCGATGGCCGCCTGCCAGTCCCGGATGTCAGCGGCGATGGCGTCGGCCTCCGTCCGCAAGGCCGCGGCCACGTCCGCGCCCGGGTTGGACTCCGGCACTCTCGTCGACGCGTCCTGCATGCGCGCCATGGCCCACGCGGGCAGCCGCGCCGAAGGGCGTGCCTCGGCCAGCGCCTGCGCGGTCCGCCGCAGCTCGACCTGGCGCTGATGGGCGGGCTGATCGGCACGCTCGGCGGAGGTGAGCGCCAGCCCATAGGCCGCCACCTGCGCCATCAGCGGTCCTCCCCGGGCCACGCCCAGACGGAGGTAGTAGGCCACGTCGCTGCCGCGCCTCGCGACGACCTCGTCCAGCGAATCGGGGAGGGTCCGCTGATCGAGCAGCACCAGCTCATCGCCCGCGAGTCGGTAGGCACTGCGGAAGGCGTCCTCCGCGGCCGGCGTCGCCGTGCTCACGACCGGATCGGTGGTCGCTCCCGAGCGCGTGAACCGGGCAGGATCCGACGCGGGCTCGTCCCTTCCAAGCAGCTCGTTGGCTACGGCGCTGGCCGTTCGGCTGGCGGCATCGGCCATGCCGGCGACCTGCCCTACGGCCGACACGGCCTGTCTCCCGAACTGGAAGAAGAAGGCACGTCGCTCCGGGTCAGCCGCGGCCGCAGAAGGCGTGGCCGTCACCGACGCTGGCGCGGCCGGCGCCGGTCGGACGCCGTCGGAGACGGGCTCGGCCAGCCCGGTCACAGGCTCGCCCGTCCCGGTCTCGGGCTCGGTCGTCCTGGCCGGACGTTCCTCCGAGGGCGTGGGGCCGTCAGTAGGCGATGACGGAGTTGATGCGGTAGCCACTGAGTCGCTCGCGTCCGTTGAGGAAGCCGAGCTCGACGAGGAACGAGAGGCCGACGATCTCGCCCTTGAGCTGCTTCACCAGCTCGATGGTGCCGAGCACGGTGCCGCCGGTGGCCAGCAGGTCGTCGACGATGAGCACGCGCTGCCCGGGTCGGATGGCGTCGCGGTGGACCTCGAGCGTGTTGGTGCCGTACTCCAGCTCGTATTCCACGCTGATCGTCTCTGACGGCAGCTTGCCCAGCTTGCGTACGGGTACGAACCCGGCCCCAAGGTGCAGAGCCATCGGCGCGCTGAAGATGAAGCCGCGCGATTCCATGCCCACCACGATGTCGATCTTGTCGTCCTTGAAGGGCTCGTTCATGAGCTCGATGGCCTCGCCAAAGGCATCGGCATCGTTGAGCAGGGTGGTGATGTCATAGAAGAGGATGCCGGGCTTGGGGAAATCGGGGACTTCGCGGATCTTCGCGCGTAGCGAGTCGGCGGACACGACTGATGTCTCCCGTGATGCTTGGCTTCGGTGGGCGTTCCG
>JASFQX010000178.1:0-5053 GCA_050115215.1 Chloroflexota bacterium | reverse complement strand
GACCTCGTCCCGCGGGAGCTGCGAGCAGCCCGCCTGTATCCGGTCGGCCGATTGGACAAGGACTCCGAAGGGCTCATCCTGCTGACCGACGATGGCGACTGGACCCAGCACCTGCTCCATCCCCGCTACCGCGTCGAGCGCGAATACGCCGTGGGCCTGCGGCGACCCCTGACCCGTGAGCAGACCGAGCGCCTCGATGCCGGCATCGACCTCGACGAGGGCCGAGCCACCCTGGTCGGCCTGCGACAGGCCTCACGCCTGGAGGCGGCCCGTCTTGACCGCAGCGGCGGCATATCCCCGCTGGCCTGGTACTTCGCCGTGCTCACCCAGGGCTGGAAGCGCCAGCTGCGGCGCATGTTCGCGGCCGTGGGCGTCCCTGTCGAACGGCTCGTGCGCGTCCGCATCGGGACCCTTCGCCTGGGCGAGCTGGCTCCGGGTGCCGTGCGACCCCTGACCAGGGCCGAGCGCGAGCGGCTCACGCCGGCCGGGAGCCCCCGGTGAGCGGCATGCGGGTGGCGCTGGACGGACCCGGCGGCAGCGGCAAATCGTCGGTCGGCGCGGCGGCGGCCGCCCGGCTCGGCTACCGCTTCCTCGATACCGGCATCGTCTATCGCGCCATCACCCTCGCCAGCGTCATGCGCGGGATCGATCCGGCCGACCAGGAGGCGCTGGCGGCGGTCGTGCCGGAGCTCTCGCTCACGGCCGACGAGCGGGGTAACGTCAGTCGCGTCCACTTCGAAGGTCGGGACGTGACCGACCGGCTGCACGGGCCCGAGGTCGACCGCCGGGTCAGCGAGGTGTCCGCACAGCCCAAGGTGCGGGCCGCCCTGCTCCAACGCCAGCGCGATGTCGCCGCGGGCGGTCACGTCATCCTGGCCGGCCGCGATATCGGGACCGTCGTCCTCCCCGACGCCGAGCTCAAGCTGTGGCTGGAGGTCTCGGTCGAGGAACGGGCCCGGCGCCGAGCCGCCCAGCGCGGCTTCTCGCTCGAGTCGCACGAAGGCCAGACCATCCTCGCCGACCTGCGTCGTCGCGACCACCTCGACAGCTCGCGAGAGGTGGCTCCGCTGCGCGTGGCCGACGATGCTGTCATCGTGACCTCCGACGGTCGCGACTTCGACCAGACCGTGAACGAGGTAGTGCGCATCATCAGCGAGCGAGCGGGGCAGGGGGCCGGCGATGCCTGAGTTCCAGGCCATGACGGCCTACCCCACGCTCATCGCCGCCGTCTGTCGTTTCGTGGCCCGATCCATCGCCCGCGTCCGCGTCTCGGGCCTCGAGGACCTGCCGCAGGAGGGCCCGCTCATCCTCGCCGCTAACCACATGAGCAATGCCGACCCGCCCTTCATCGGTGGCTGGCTCGGACCAGCCCTCGACCGGCGTCCCACGTTCCTGGCCAAGGAGTCGCTGTTCCACGGGCCGCTCGGCATCTTCATCCGCAGCCTCGGCGCCCAGCCGGTCAAGGCCGGGGGCAGCGATATCGACGCCTACCGCGTGGCCAAGGGCATCCTCGACCAGGGTGGCGTGGTCGCCATCCTGCCCGAGGGCACGCGCTCGTTCGACGGCGTCATGGGCGAGCCCAAGCCGGGCGTCACGCTGCTGGCCACGCGCACCGGCACGCCCGTGCTGCCCATCGGCATCAGCGGTACCAACGATCTCATCGCCCGCGAGCAGCGGCTGCCCCGCATCGGCAGCCGCATCACCATGAGGGTGGGCCGGCCCTTCCAGCTGTCCATTCCCGAGGGAGCGCATCGTCGGGAGGCGCTGAAGGCGGCCGACGAGGAGTTGATGCGCCGGATCGCCGGGCTCGTCGAGCCACGTCATCGTGGCCGCTGGGAGCCCTGGCCCGACGAGTAGCTGCGTCCAGGCTTCGTCACAGCCCTGTTGCAGGCTGGATGCGATACTGGCGGAGCCATGGGAACCGTCTCCGAAGTCCGCATCGCCCGCCGCACCGGCTTCTGCTACGGCGTGCGCGAGGCCATCGACGCCGCTCGCATCAGCGCCGCCGAGGGCAAGCGCACCCACACCCTGGGCCAGGTCGTGCACAACGAGGGCGTCAACCGGAAGCTGCGCGACGAGGGCGTGGTCTCGGTCAAGGAGCTGGACGAGGTCGAGGAAGGCAGCTCGGTCGTCATCCGCGCGCACGGCGTCACGCCGGAGGTCATGGCCAGCGCCGAGAGCCGCGACCTGGAGGTCATCGACGGTACCTGCAGCTGGGTGACTCAGGAGCAGAAGGAGCTGGCCGCGCTGGTGGACGAGGGCTACACCGTGGTCCTGCTGGGCACCCCCAACCACCCCGAGGTCGTGGGCCTGCTGGGCTTCGCACCTGATGCCATCCTCGTGGACGAGGAAGAGGACTGGGTCAAGATCCCGCGCCGCAAGCGCATGGCCCTGCTGACACAGTCGACCCAGCCACCCTGGAAGTTCGAGCGGCTGGCCGGCTTTCTCACCACCAAGGCCCACGAGCTGAAGATCGTCAACACCGTCTGTCCGGTCACCATCCGCCGCCAGCAGGACACGACCGACCTGGCCGCGTCCGTGGACCTGGTCGTGGTGGTCGGTGGCCGCAACAGTGCCAACACCAAGGAGCTCACCCGGCTTGTGGGCATCGTGGGCAAGCCCGCGGTTCAGATCGAGCATGCACGCGACCTTGACGACCCCACCGAATTCGACGGCTACGCGCGGATCGGCGTCACCGGCGGCACGTCGACACCCATCGAGGACCTCGAGGCCGTGGCCGCGCGCATCTATCAGCTGGCCGGGACCGACGACACGGCCGCGCGCGCCGACGAGCTGGCCCACGCCGCGGTCACCGAGGTGGCCGAGTCGCCCTACCGCACGAGCTCTCTGGACGCAGCCTAGACGTGTCCGCCCGCCGCGCGCGCCGTCGCCCTCGCAACGTCGATCAGGACGCGCCCGTTGGCGGCCTGCCGGTGGTGGCCGTGGTGGGACGCCCCAATGTGGGCAAGTCGACGCTCTTCAATCGCATCGTGGGGCAGCGCCAGGCCATCGTCGAGGACCGCGCCCGGACCACCCGAGACCGCCTCTACGGCCTGGCCGAGTGGAACGATCGCCGCTATGTCGTCATCGACACCGGCGGCCTGGAGATCGATCCTGGCGACTCGATCGAGGAGGGGGTGCAGGACCAGGCCCGCCTGGCCATCGAGGAGGCCGACGTCATCGTCTTCGTGGTCGACGCCGCCGTAGGTCAGACGCCGGCAGACCAGGAGGTGGCTGAGACGCTGCGCCGGGCCGAGGCGCCGGTGATCATGGCCATCAACAAGGCCGACAACGAGAAGCTGGAGCTGCAGGGCCACGAGTTCCTGCCGCTGGGCTGGGAGCGATGGTATGCGGTGAGCGCGCTCCATGGCCGGGGCACCGGCGACCTGCTCGACGGCATCGTGGCGGCGCTGCCCGAGGAGTCCTTGGACGAGCTCGCACGCAAGCAGCGCGAGCAGGCAGCCGAGGAGCTGGTCGAGGCGATCGATGTGGGCATCATCCCCGAGCTCCCCGAGCCCGGCGAAGTTGGTACCAGCGCAGCCATTCCCGGCGACGGCGTCGAGCCCACCGGCCAGGCCTGGTTCGACGAGCCGGCGCCGGTCCCGCGAGTGGCCATCGTGGGTCGGCCGAACGTGGGCAAGTCCTCGCTGCTGAACCAGCTGCTGGGCGAGGAGCGCGCGATCGTCAGCGACATCCCCGGCACGACCCGCGATGCCATCGACACCACCCTCGAGTGGCAGGGCCGCGAGCTGCGCCTGGTCGACACCGCCGGGCTGCGGCGGCGCGGCAAGGTGGCGCAGGGGCCCGCGGCGGAACGGTACTCGGCGCTGCGTGCGCTCAAGGCCATCGGCCGGGCCGACGTCTGCATCCTCGTGCTCGATGCCCAGGACGGCCTGGCGGCGCAGGATGCCCACGTCGCAGGCTATGTCGTCGATGCGGGCGTGGGCCTGGTGGTGGCCATCAACAAGTGGGACCTCGTCGAGAAAGACGACAAGACCTACGCTGAGTACGTCGCGCGTATCCGGCAGCAGGCGCCCTTCCTCCACTTCGCACCGGTGATCGCCATCAGCGCCCTGACTGGTCAGCGGGCCGGGCGTGTGCTCGACGAAGCCCTCCTCATCGCCGCCGAGCGCAGGCGTCGTGTGCCCACCGCCCGGCTCAACAAGGTGCTCTCGGAGGCCGTCTCGCGCCACCAGCCGCCGGCGGTGAAGGGTCGACGGCCGCGCTTCTTCTACGCGACCCAGGCCTCGATCGAGCCGCCCACCTTCGTACTCTTCGCCTCGGACGCCAAGTCGGTGCACTTCAGCTACCGGCGCTTCCTCGAGAACCGCATCCGCGAGGCCTTCGAGTTCGAGGGCACGCCTCTGCGACTGATCTTCCGCGAGCGGTCGAAGGTCCAGCTCGAGCCCCGCAAACGCAAGACCCGCAGCGCGGCCAAACCAAGCAAGAAGTCCAGACGCAAGGGGTCCTGATGCCGGCGGGGGAGCCGGCCTTGGCCGTCATCGGCGCTGGCGCCTGGGGCACCACGCTGGCGACGATGCTCTCGAAGAGCGCGCCGGTCACGCTGGTTGCCCGCGACGAGGCCCACGCGGCGGCGCTGCGGGCTGCTGGCGAGAATCGCCGCTACCTGCCCGGGGTGCCGCTCGATGAGCGCATCAGGATCGCCGCCGCACCGACGGCCCTGTCCGGCGCTTCCGAGCTGGTCATCTTCGCGGTGCCCTCGCGAGCCATGCGCTCGGTGGCGTCCGCCGTGGCCGCCGAGCTCTCGTCCGACGCGGTCCTGCTGTCGGTGGCGAAGGGCATCGAGCGCGACTCGCTGCTGCGGATGACCGAGGTCATCGCGGAGGTCGTGCCCGCTGCCGCCTCGCGCGTGGCCGCGCTGTCCGGGCCCAACCTGGCGCTGGAGATCTCACGCGGCCTGCCGGCGGCCGCGGTCGTCGCCGCCGCTGACGACAGCGTCAGCCGACGGGTCGTGGAGCTGCTCGGTGGTCGCACCTTCCGGCTCTACCGCAACCGCGACGTGGTGGGCGTAGAGCTGGCCGGTGCGCTCAAG
>JASFQX010000177.1:0-5053 GCA_050115215.1 Chloroflexota bacterium | reverse complement strand
GGGCGGCGCCCTGGGGCCCGGTGGGCGGCGCCCGGGCGGCGCTAGGGCTCCGTACGTTGTCGAATCGACTACGTGGTGTTACGGACCCACGGCTCCGTAGCCGGTTCCGTAGCACCACGGATGCCCTATCGATCGGCCAGGCGCCATCATGTCGCCATTAGCACGAATAACAGAACTCGCCCTTGACCCTTCACGGCGGGGTCGGGACGTAGCGAGCAGAGAGTCGGACTGCGCTGGGGCGCGTCCGGCTCTCGCACATTCTGCGGGTCTATCATCGCTTTCATGCAGTCCACGAGCGCGAGCCGCCCGCGGCGTCGAGCGATCCAGCTGGACGTCCTGCTCCTCGCGTCCGCCGGCGTCCTGCTCATCGCCACGCTGCTGCCGCAGATCGACCCCGATCTGAACATCGTCATGAAGGACCGCACGCTGGATGTGGCGTTGTCGGCCCTCCTCTTCGTGGCGGCGACCGGACTGGCCGTGCTGACGTTCCTGCGCTACCGGGAGACCGGCCGCCTGGCGGCCTTCGTGCAGTCGTCCGCCTTCGCCCTCTGGGCCAGCTTCACCCTCGTGCAGCTCCTGCTGATCGTCTTCCGGCTCGACGACGACCTCGGGCTCTCGCTGGCCGATCCCGGGCAGCTGCCGTTGTGGGTCTCCGGCGCCGTGCGCATGAGCGTGTCCGCGCTCTTCATGGTCAGCGGCATCGCGGCCATCATGGGCATCTACGGCGGCACCAAGCGTCGCGTGCGCGTGATCCTCTTGCCGGTGCTGGTGATCACGGCCGCGACGGTGGTGGTCTATCCCCTCCGAGAGTTCCTGCCGCCGCTGATCGAGGCGCAAGGCCTGGCCGCGCTGCTGGCCGAGCCGGGCGAGTTCGCGCTGCTGCCGGGGTTCACCGCGCTGGCGCTGGTGATCGTCGTCCTGACGGTGACCGGCCTCATCGCCGCCGTCGTGCTTTACCGCACGACGTGGGCCCGCGGCGGACCGACCAGCGACGCCTTCACAGCACTGGGTCTGGTCATCCTGGCCGTGGCGGAGGTGCAGTACGCGCTCTGGCCCAGCGTCTACACCAACCTCGTGACCATCTCCGACGTCATGCGCCTGGTGGCCTACACCGTGCTGCTCGCCGGTGCCTTCGCCGATCAGCGCAGCGACCTGCGCGCGCTGCGCTCGGCCTACGCAGCGCTCGACCGCATGCGTCTCAACGAGGCCGAGCGGGCCACCCTCGAGGAGCGCGCCCGGCTCGCCCGCGAGATCCACGATGGCCTGGCCCAGCACCTCTGGTTCGCCAAGCTCAAGTTCGAGCGTCTGAGCTCCGGCCTCGCGGACGACGAACGACCGCTGGCCGACGAGGTCACCCAGGCGCTCGATGCGGCCATCGTGGAGGCGCGCGAAGCGCTGGTCACCATGCGCTCCAGCCTGGAGGAGGATGTGCCCTTCGCGGACATGCTGGTGCGCACCGTCGATGACTTCGAGAGCCGGTCCGGCCTGCCCGTCGACTTCACCGCCTCGACCGGCATCCCCGCCACCCTGGCACCGCGCGTGCAGGTCGAGCTGTTGCGCATCATCAGCGAGGCTCTCAACAACGTGCGCAAGCACGCCGACGCCACGCTCGTGCGCATCAACGCGGAGGTGCACGAGGGCGAGCTGCTCATCACCGTCACCGACAACGGCCGCGGCTTCTCGCAGACCGAGGGCTTCGATCGCGGCATGGGCCTGCAGGGCATGCGCGAGCGGGCCAGGCTCATCGGCGGCAGCCTGCTGGTGATGTCGGAGATCTCCGGCGGCACCACCATCGAGGTGCGAGCACCGCTGGTGACCGCCGGTGTGGGCAGCGTGGCCGAGGCCAGCGAGCGCACGGCCATGGCGCCCGACGAAGCGAGCGAAGCGGAAGAGGAGCCGAGGCGGACGGCGCCGACCGCGACCGGGACGTCGAACGCAGCCGACGTCAAGCCCACCGGCATGCGAACCTAGCGCTCGACATGACGCTACCCGAGACGCGCCCCACGGCCGCCCCAGGCGCACGCGCACCGCTGCGCGTGATGCTGGTCGACGATCACGCGCTCGTGCGCTCGGCGGTGCGCCAGGCCATCGACGCGCCCGACGTGGAGCTGGTCGGCGAGGCCGGCAGCGCTGAGGATGCCTTCGCCCTGGCCCTGGCGGTACGGCCGGACGTGCTGCTGCTCGACATCGACCTGCCGGGCATGAACGGCATCCAGATGCTGGAGGAGCTCGGACCCCGGCTGCCCGACACCAAGATCGTGATGCTGACGGTGTCCGATTCGGAGCGCGACATGATCGATGCGCTCGCCCGCGGCGCCTGGGGCTACCTGACCAAGGATCTCAGTCCCGAGGCCCTGCTGCGCGCCTTGCGCGGCACCCAGAAGGGTGAGCTGGCCATGTCCCGGCGCTACGCGGCCAGGGTCATGCGCCACTTCATCGAGGCGGCGCGCAAGGGCCGGACGGGCAGCGCCAACGGCCTCGAGGGGCTGAGCCCACGGGAGAACGATGTGCTGCGCATGCTGGCCGACGGCCTGACCGATCGCGAGATCGCCCAGGCGCTGGTCATCAGCCCGCGCACGGTGGAGACCCACGTCAGCAACATCCTGCACAAGCTGGGCGTGCGCAAGCGCGCCGAAGCGGCCCAGCGCTATCGTGAGTCACGCTAGCGCCATGAAGGCCGGTGTCGTGCTGCCCCAGGGCTGGATGCAGGAGTACCGCGGGCACGATCCACGCGAGTCCTGGGCCAACACCGTGGCCGTCGCCCAGGCCGCCGAGCGGCTGGGCTTCGAGTCGCTCTGGATGTACGACCACTTCCACACCTGGCCGGAGCCGGAAGACGCCATCATCTTCGAGCCGTTCGTGGCGCTCTCGGCGCTGGCGGCCCTGACCGAGCACGCGCGCCTGGGCCACATCGTCATCTGCACGGCCTTCCGCAACCCGGCCCTGACGGCCAAGATGATCAGCACCCTCGACGTCGTCAGCGACGGCCGCGCGGAGCTGGGCATCGGCGCCGGCTGGAAGCGAGAGGAGTGGCACGCCTACGGCTACGAGTTCCCCTCCACCCGCGAGCGCCTGGCCGTGCTGGGGGAGCACCTCGAGATCATCACGCGCATGCTCGACTCCACCACCGACGAGCGCGCGGTCTACGCCGGGGAGCGCGCGCGTGTGGCCGGGGCCGTCAACCAGCCCAAGCCGCTGCAGCATCCGCGGGTGCCGGTGATGGTGGGGGGCAACGGCCCCAACGTGACCTGGCGGCTGGCTGCGCGACACGCCGATGAGCTGAACCTCGACGGCCTGGGACCTGCGGCCGTGGAGGAGGCGCTGCCGGTCATCCGGGCGCGCTGCGAGGAGATCGATCGCGACCCCGCCAGCCTGAAGGTGTCGGTGCATACCTGGTACACCGATCCAGGCGTGAGCGATCCCGGCCGGCAGCGCCAGGACCTCTTCGCGGCCTACGCCGACCTGGGGGTCGATCGCGTGCAGTCGTACGTCGATGGCCTCGCCGACGGGACCGACGCCCTGGAAGCGTTCGCGGAGGACTTGCGCCAGGCCGGCGTCGAGCTCGGCCGCTAGCGCGGCCGTGGCAGCGCGCTCAGTCGCGAGCGGCGTGCTCCAGCAGGATGGCCGCCAGCGCGGCGCCGGGCCAGGCGAACCAGTGGCGCACGGCCGAGCCCGAGCCTTCGGGATCGTAGGCCTCGGGCAGCATGCCGTCGGTGAAGGCTGAGCGCACCAGCCGCTCGAGGGCGGCCTCGGATGCCTCCTCGTCTTCCATCAGCCCGAAGCCGACCCAGCCCATGATGTCGCCCAGCGTCCACGTGCCGGGCGTATGTCGCGAGCCGAGCCCGCCCATGGGGCCCTCCACGTAGCCCGGGTTCTCGGGGTCGAAGGCGAAGCGCAGGGTCGTCTGCCACAGCTCGTCGGTCGGCTCACAGAAGCCCCACAGCGGGGCCATCGCGATGGGCAGGTCGTTGGCGTCCATGTAGCGCTCGGTGCCGCCACGGCCGTTGACCGAGTAGGCCCACATCCTCCCCAGCGGCCCTTCCGCCACGAACCGCGTCCCGAAGGCCTCGCGGACCCGCTGGGCGACCGCCGTCAGCACGGCCTCGTCAGCGCCGATGTGCGAAGCCACGCCTGCCAGCCGGGTGGCGGTGTACCAGAGCAGCACCTGGTCCGAGGCCAGGTAGGGGTAGGTGGGCACATCATCAGCCGGGTTCTGGTCGGTGCTGATGAGGGCCAGCTCGTCATCGACCCGGATGAGCGCCGCCCGCCAGGCCTCCTGGACCAGCGATTCCCATGACGACTCCGGCGGCAGGTCCGGCAGCCGCCCGGTGGCCACCACGTAGTCGCACAGCTCCAGCAACGGATAGAGCTGCTGATCCGACTGCAGCGGCGGGTCCTTGCGCCGCCCGTCGGCATAGTGGCTGCGGACCCATCGCGCATCAGGCCGCTCGCAGCGCAGGAAGAGCCAGCGCAGGTGGTCGGCCACGTACTGCTCGTCCTCGTTGTGCCCGCCGCGCGCCCAGGTCGTGAGCAGCAACCGGGCCTGCCAGTACGCGTCGCGCGTCCACGAGAGGGGCAGGATGCGATGGTCGGTGAGGATGGCGCGCTCGACGCCGCCGACGGCCAGGGCCGTGCAGGCGCGGACGTACGAGGCGGCACGCTGGTTCATGCGTCCGAGCGGCTTCACCAGCCGGGCCGGCACGCGCAGGGGGCGGGACCACTCGCGCGGCTCGTCGTCGCTGCTCTCGGGTGGGCGGAGCCGAGCGCGGTCGCACCACTCGGGCACCTCCAGCGGAGGCGTGTCGAAGGTGCAGGCGATATCGATGCGCACCTCCTCTTCGTCGCCCGGCCAGTCGACCCAGGCCACCGCGCTGGGCATCTGGCGCCGCAACAGGGTCCAGCCGATGCGCTGGTCGGAACGCCCCTCGGTCGAGCCCCGTCCCGACTCACCGCCCTTGCGCAGCCAGGCCTGGATGATCACGGGACCGCCCTCGCCCGCCACGCGCAGGGTGCCCTCGCGCAGCTTCATGCGCGGCTTGAGCCCTTCCTCGGT
>JASFQX010000176.1:0-5065 GCA_050115215.1 Chloroflexota bacterium | reverse complement strand
GCGGCTGTGGTCGTGGCTGGGTGGCCTGGGCGCCATCGTGCTCGCGCTGGCCTCGCCCATCGAGTTCTACGACACCACGCTCTTCTCGGTCCACATGGTCCAGCACCTGCTGCTCTCGTTCGTGGCGGCACCGCTGCTGGTGCTGGCCGCGCCCATCACCCTCCTGCTGCGCTGGGTCTCACCCGAGGCACGACGCCGCTGGGTCCTGCCGGTGCTGGAGTCACGCCCGGTCCGCTTCATCTCGCATCCGCTGGTGGCCTGGATCCTGTTCGCGGGCGTGATGTGGTTCTCGCACTTCTCGCCGCTCTTCGATGCCGCGCTCGACGACTTCACCCTGCATCGCCTGGAGCACGCCCTGTTCCTGGGCTCGGCCCTGCTCTTCTGGTGGCCCGTCATCGGCGCCGATCCCAGCCCGCACCGCATGACGTTCCCGGCTCGCATCCTCTACCTCGCGCTCGGGATGCCGCTGTCGTCCCTGCTGGGCCTGGTGATCTTCTCCGCCCGGACCGTGCTCTATCCGCACTATGAAGACCTGATCCGCGACTGGGGCCCAACGCCGCTGGAGGACCAGGCACTGGCGGGCGGCATCATGTGGGTCGGCGGCGATGCTGCCTTCGTGCTGGCGCTGGTGCTGACGGTCGCTGCCTGGCTGCGCCACGAGGAGCGCGAGAACGTCCGCACGGATGCCCGCCTCGCGCGCGCCCGCGTCGCTCGTGCGCCGGGCGCCGCGGTCGCCGACGGTGCGCACGCGCCTCCGATCCACCGGGACTAGCCAAGCTGTCGCCCGCACGCCGGTTCGGCGGGGCGGGGCCCGACCCTGCGGCAGCCGCGGGCTCGCGCGCGCCCCGGCCCGTCGGCGCTAGTGCTTTCGGTCGTCGAGCTGGGTGACGACCAGGCGCTCCCCGTCCTGCTTGTAGGTCACGATGATGGTATCGCCGATGACCTGGTGCTCGATGAGGTGCGAGGCCGGGAACTCCGCGCGGAACCGAAGCTCGGAGGTGTCGAAGCGCAGCGTGCGGCCCTGCCTCGTCAGCAGCTCGAAGGCGTCGACCTGGCCGAGCGTCGGGGAGTCGACGTCGATGACGATGCCGCTCTCCTGCTTGAGCGTCGGTTCGCAGGCGACCACCACCCACAGCCCGACCAGGGCCATCGTGGTCAGGGTGAGCGGTCGGAGCACAGCGGCGAGCAGCGGGAACGCGACGGCGAGCGGCCGGCGCGCAGCGAGGACCGGCTGCAGTGCCCCCATCTTCCGGCGCCTAGCCCAGGGGGATGAAGATCGCGACGTCGAGGACGATCAGCGCGAAGAGCGCGGTCAGGTAGGTGATCGAGTACTTGTAGATGCGGACCGCACGAGCGTCCGTCCCCTCGCGGGCCATGGCCAGGGCCTGGAACATGAACATGCCCCCCAGCACGACCGCCCCAGCGAGGAAGAGCAGGCCCATCTCGGCGACCGCGAAGAAGACGAGCGTAAGGGCGACCATCAGCACCGTGTACAGCGCGATCTGGTGCGTGGTCTCGCGCACGCCGTGGGTCACCGGCAGCATGGGCACGTTGGCCGCTGCGTAGTCACCACGGATGCGCAGGGCCAGGGCCCAGAAATGCGGCGGTGTCCAGTAGAAGACGATGGCGAAGAGGAACAGCGCCGGCAGCGCGATGTCGCCGGTGACCGCGGCCCAGCCGATGACCGGAGGCAGCGCCCCAGCGGCCCCGCCGAGGACGATGTTCTGCGGCGTCGAGCGCTTCAACAGCAGCGTGTAGACGACCACGTAGAAGGCGATGGCCAGCAGGGCCAGGAAGGCCGCCACGAGGTTGGTGGTGAAGGCCAGCCAGGCGAATGAGATCACGGTCAGGACGAGCCCGAACAGTAGTGCATCCTGGGGTGCGATCGAGTGCGCCGGCAGCGGTCGCCGCTGCGTCCGCACCATGAGCACGTCGATGTCGCGGTCAAGGTAGTTGTTGATGGCGTTGGCGGCACCGGCAGCGAGCGCGCCGCCGATGAGCGTGGCTACCACCAGCCACGTGAACGCCAATGGCGATACGCCCTCGATGAAGCGCCAGGCCAGGACCATCGCCGGCACGGTCGTGACCAGCAACAGCTCGATGATGCGCGGCTTGGTCAGCGCGATGTAGGCCCTGGCCTTCGCGCGGAACGGCACCGCGTGCGAGACCGGGGCCCCGGCACGATCGGCCGTGCGCCCGGCCGTCTCGATCGAGTCGGCGGGCTCGGCGGCGTCGGGCGGCGCCAGTTGCGCGCTCCGAGCGTCGTACCAGCTGTAGATCGTGGCCGACGCCATCAGGCCCCAGATGGCGGCGCCCAGCGCGAGGTGGGCCGAGACGGCCCAGGCGGCGAGCGTGGTCCAGATCTGGAAGGCCCCGACCACGACCTGTACCACGTACAGCGCGGCCGCGGTACCCACGAGGCTGAAGGCGCGATTGGCGGACTCGGAGCGACGATCATCGTCCGCTGCGTCCCGCGCCGCGCGCCAGGTGACGACCGTGGCCCAGAGCATGATGAGCCCGACGATGGCGGCCACGATTCGATGGGCAAAGTGGTGCATCTGCAGCAGGGCCGCATCCGGATCTTCGTTCCAGGTCGGGATCAGCTGGCCGTTGAAGAGGGGCCAGTCGGGGAACACCAGCGAGGCCGCGTTGACGGTGACGTTGGAGCCGAAGAGCATCAGCACGTAGAC
This sequence comes from Chloroflexota bacterium, assembly GCA_050115215.1. Taxonomy (GTDB): domain Bacteria; phylum Chloroflexota; class Limnocylindria; order Limnocylindrales; family CSP1-4; genus JAFMJV01. Next base: position 2,375 of record JASFQX010000176.1, on the reverse strand, counting down.
CGAGGCTGCGGTGAAGGCGATGAGGAGGGTGATGCGCTGGCTGCCCCCGGCCGTGGGCAACGTGACCGGGTAGCGCGAGCGCACGAAGACGAAGACGGTCGAGGCCAGGATGAGCATGGAGACCGCGAGGTGGGCGGTCACCGACTCGCTCGAGTTGGCCGACTCCACTGTCCATCGGCCGAGCAGGGCCTGGAAGCCGGTGAGCAGGATGGTCGCGAGCGCGGCCAGCGTGATCGAGCGCGTCGCTCGATGGACCCGCCAGGCCTGGACGCCGAGGCCGAGCACGAGGAAACCGACGATGACGGCCCACCAGCGATGGATGGACTCGATCCAGTCGGCACGGTCCCAGGCGTTGGGACCGTCGAGGGCCGGGATGATGGCGCCGCGGCACAGCGGCCAGTCGCCACAACCGAGCCCCGATCCGGTGCTACGCACGATGACGCCGATGACGATCATCACGTAGACCGCGACGATGGTGGTGAGGGCCAGCTTCTGGAAGCTGGTCAGCCGGAGGTTCATGAACAGGCGCGATCGTACCAGCGCTCGGGATCGATCGTCGGCGACGCCTCCAGCGCGTCGACGACGCGGTTCGGCGGAGCGCGGTACCGTGGAGCCCGATGAGCTCCCGATCCGCGCGCCTCGCCGCCGGCGCTGCCGCCGTCCTGCTGGCGGCTGCGGCCTGTACCGCCGACCAGGCCACGGCTCCCAGCCCCAGCCAGCTGCCGGACGCTGTCGCGGTCGCCGCCGACAACGAGGCTGAGCGGTGCGCGGCTGATGCCGGCCCGGCCGCGGACCTGCCCGACTGGCCGCTGGCGGGTGACGCCGAGGCCGAGTTCCTGCCCGTGCTCGCGTCCTCGCTCATCACGCTCGGCCACAATCGCTTCCTTTACAACGTGCTCGATGCGTCCTACCGCCAGCTGGCCGCCGAGGATCGGCCCAGCCGGGTCGACTTCTATGCCCTCGAGCGTGACCCTGTCTCGCCGGTCGCACGCGCCGGCGCCGCCTATCTCAGCTCCGGCCTGGGCCGCGGGCTCTACCGCGCCGAGGTCGACTTCGACTGCGTGGGCGAATGGGGGGCAGAGGTCTTCGTCCAGCAGTCCGACGGCCGCTGGGCCAGCGAGCGCCTGCGCTTCGCCGTCCACCCCGTCGGCAGCACCCCGGCCATCGGTGATCAGGTCCCGCTCTCCGACAGCCTCACCGCTGCGACGCTCGAGGAAGCCGCGCTCATCTCCACCGACCAGAACCCGTATCTGCCGGCCTACGACAAGACGGTGGCCGAGACCGTGACCTCCGGATCGCCCTCCCTCGTCTTCTTCGCCACCCCCGCCTTCTGCCAGACCGGTTTCTGCGGCCCCACCGTCGAGCTGGTCAAGAGCGTGGCTCGCGAGCACGAGGGCGAGGTCGAGTTCGTCAACGTGGAGCCCTACGAGCTGCACTTGACCGAGAACGGCCTGCAGCCGCGGTTGACCGACGAGGGCCAGCTGCAGCCGGTGCCGGCCGCGCTGGAGTGGGGTATCCCCGTGGAGCCGTACCTGTTCCTGCTCGACGCCGAGGGCCGGGTGTTCGCCAGGTTCGAGGGCATCGTCGGTGGCGACGAGCTGCGCGCGGCGGTGGCGGACGTGCTCAGCGCCTGAGCCGGCTCGCCCGCAGGCTGCCCCGGTCACGTCGCCGGGGCAGGGCCCGGCCGATGAGGTCGCGGAGTCCCAGCCCGTGCTCATCGCACCAGTGCTCCAGCGCCCGGCCGAGCGCGCCGGGCAGCGCGGGGTCGCCGAGAGCGGCGCTGGCCAGCCCCACCGCGCTGGCCCCGGCCGCGAGGTAGTCGAGCACGTCCTCGAGCGAGCTCACGCCGCCGATGCCGATGACCGGCACCTTCACCACCTGGGCGATCTCGTAGGTCACCCGCAGGCCCACCGGCTTGAGCGCCGGTCCCGAAAGCCCACCGTAGGCCGTGCCCAGCAGGGCCCGGCCCCGATCGTCCTCCAGGGCCAGCGCGGGCAGTGGCCCGATGGCGCTGATGGCGTCGGCGCCGGCCGCGGCCACGGCGCGGGCCACGGCCCGGATGTCCGGAGCGAGCGGGCTGAGCTTGACGATGAGCGGCAGCTCTGTGGCCGCGCGGGCAGCCACGGTCGCGGTCTCCGAGGCCTCCACGTCTAGGCCGATCGGTTCACCCCCGCGGCCACGGTCGGGACAGGCGAGGTTCAGCTCCAGCCCGGCGATGTCAGGCTGCATCTCCAGCGTGCCCGCCATGGCCGCGATGTCCTCGGCGCTGTCGGCGCAGAGGCTGACGATCACCGGCACGGGCGACCCGGCCCAGCGCGGCGCCTGTCGGCGCAGGACCGCCTCGAGGCCGGGGTTGGGGTAGCCCACCGAGTGCA
>JASFQX010000175.1:0-5074 GCA_050115215.1 Chloroflexota bacterium | reverse complement strand
ACAACTACTTCGCGGCCTGGGAGCAGGCCGAGCTGATCAGGTACTTCATCAACACGCTCATCATCGTCGTGCCCGCGGTCTTCCTGGTGCTGCTGCTGGCCTCGATGATGGCCTTCGCGGTCTCGCGCTACAGCTGGCGCCTCAACATCTCCTTCCTGCTGCTCTTCACCGCCGCCAACCTGCTGCCGCCGCAGGTGATCATCACCCCGCTGTACCGCATCTACCTGCGCCTGTGGCTGCCCGAGGACGTGTTGGTCGCCGGCTTCCCCTCGGACAACGGCCTCTTCTACGGCCAGTACATCGGCTTGATCGCCATCAACGTGGCCTTCCAGCTCGGGTTCTGCACCTTCGTGCTCTCGAACTACATGAAGACCATCCCGAGCGAGCTCAACGAGGCCGCCATCGTGGACGGGGCGACGATCTGGAGGACATTCCGCTCCGTCATCATGCCGCTGACGCGACCGGCGCTGGCGGCGCTGGCCACGCTCCAGGTGACGTGGGTCTACAACGACTTCTTCTGGGCCATCGTCCTGATGGCGGGCAGGGGTCCGATGATGCCCATCACCTCAGCCCTGAACAACCTCAAGGGTCAGTACTTCACCGACTTCAACCTGCTCGCGTCCGGCGCAGTGCTGGTGGCGATACCCACGCTCATCGTCTTCTTCGCGCTGCAGAAGCAGTTCATCAGCGGGCTGACGCTCGGCTCGACCAAGGGCTGACGCCGGTTCGTCCGACGACCACCGGCCTTCACGAAGCGGCTCCCGCATCCGGCGGGGGCCGCTTCTACGCGTGGGCGGAAGGCGACGCCGCGACGAGGCCGGCACCGTCCTGGGCGCGGACCGTCCACACCCGGGGCGCGCAGCCGGTCCGGGCCGGGTACTCGCGCTCGATCGTCTCGCGCAGCAGCTCGACGGCACCGGGCCGGACCATGGTGATGGTGCAGCCACCGAAGCCGCCGCCGGTCATGCGCGAACCCACGACGCCGGGGACCGCGATCGTGAGCGCCACCAGCTCGTCGATCTCCGGGCAGGTGACGGCATAGTCGTCGCGCATCGAGGCCTGGCTACCGGCCATGAGCTCACCGAGCGCGGCGTGGTCGTCGGCCTCCAGGGCCGCCACCGCGTCGATGACGCGCTCGTTCTCGGTGAGCACGTGGTAGGCGCGCCGGTAGTCGACCGGATCGAGCCGGTCGCGGTAGGCCAGCAGGCGGGCCATGTCGATATCGCGCAGCAGCGTGACCGACGGATCGTCAGCGGCGATGGCCGCGACCACGCGCTCACAGGCGGCACGCCGCTCGTTGTACTCGTTGTCGGCGTGCCCGTGCGAGACGCCACTGTGGATGACCACCAGCGCCAGCTCGTCCGGCAGGTGGACCGGCCGCCACTCGGTCGAGCGACAGTCGAAGAGCAGGGCGCTGCCCGCCACACCGCAGGCCGAGGCGAACTGGTCCATCAGCCCGCAGCGGACGCCTACGTGGTGGTTCTCGGCGTACTGTGCGATGCGCGCGATCTCGAGCGGCGGTGCCTGCGGGCCCGCGGGCGCCGACAGGGCCCAGGCGGTGACCACCTCGAGCGCCGCCGACGACGAGAGCCCGGAGCCGATGGGCAGCGTGCTGTAGAGCACGCCGTCGAACCCCCCGATGGGCTGGTCGTGCTCGGCCATGGCCCAGGCGGTACCGGCGATGTAGTCGTGCCAGCGATCGCCCCTGGGCGGGAAGGGGTCGAGGCTGATCGTCGCACGCTCACCGGTATCGAGGCGCATGACCCGGATCCGCGGCTCGTCCACCGGTCGCAGCGCGATGCGCACGTCCATGTCGATGGCGAAGGGCAGCACGAAGCCGCCGTTGTAGTCGGTGTGCTCGCCGATGAGGTTGACGCGTCCGGGAGCGCGGACGATGGCGACCGCGTCACGACCTCCGGGACCGATCGGATAGGCCGTCTCCAAGCGCTCGTGGAGCTGGGCAGCGGTCAGAGGCGTGGGCGCGGTCACGTCGGTGATGGTAGGCGCGGCGAGGGGGTCTCGCTCGGACTTCTGGTAGGGTCGAGGGGCTGTGAGTCGTCGAGTCCTTATCCTCACCGCGCTATCGCTCGTCCTGGGCGTCCCGGGCCCGGTCGGAGCGCAGGCCGAGCCCACCGCCGCGCCACAGGCCGCCGGGGCCCCGGCGTCGCCACTGCGGGTCGCGGAGACGACGGGGGCATCCGCAGCCGTGAACGACGTCGCGACGCTGGCGTGGCCGCAGCCGTCCGCCGCCAGCGTGGCCTCGATCGTGCCTCCGCCGCGGATCGATTTCAAGGTCGGTGACTGGCAGCTGCGGAAGGTGCGCTGGCGGGACCTGCGCCTGAACAACGGGAGGCCGGTGCCCCTCGAGACCATCGGGCCCACGGACGCCCGGGGCGTCCCCGTGCGCCCATTGGGCGCCGGCCGTCGCATGGTCTACAACCCCACGGTGCTGGCCCAGCAGGGCATGAAGCGGCTCGACAGCTACAAGCTCACGGGCAGCAAGGTGCACCTGCGCCAGGCACGCAAGCTCGCCGACAAGCTGGCCCAGCTCTCAGAGGGCGGCAAGCAGCGGCGCTGGCAGCCGCACCGCTACGATCTCGGTGTCCACGATCGGGGCTGGGTCAACTCCAACTCACACGGGCTGACGCTGTCGTTCCTATCGCGCTACTACCGGCTCACCGGCGCCGAGAAGCGGTTGAGGCAGGCGCAGCGCCTGCTCCGCGCCTTCGAGCAACGGCCCAAGAACAAGCGCTGGATCAGCCTCGTCACCAACGGCGGCTACATCTGGTTCGAGCACTGGCCGGACGGCACCAACGACCACACGCTCAACGCCCACATCAATGCCCTCTTCGGCCTCTACGACTACTGGCTCGCGACCGGCGACCCCATGGCCGAGCTGTACCTTCTCGGCGGCGCCAAGACGGTGCGCGACAAGCTCTATCGCTTCCGGCGCAAGGGCCTGCTCTCGCGCTACAGCCTGGCCGACACCGACGGCACACTGCACTACCACGAGACGCACATCGACCAGCTGCGCACGCTGGCCAAGATCACCGGTGACAAGTGGTTCGCCCGCCAGGCCGACCGCTTCGAGCAGGACGAGGAAGCGTGGAAGGACAAGTTCCGGCGGGGCGGACGATGATCCGCGCAGGACGCGGTCGAGCGGTACGATGGAGCGGCACGTTCGCGCTGGCGACCGCCTGGTCGGCCATGACCAGCAGTGACTGACACGGTGGAGGGACAGACCCCATGATGGACACCATCCAGCGGATCATCGGCCTCACGCTCGGGGTGATCGTGGCCGCCATCCTGCTCTGGCTCATGGCCGACGTGGCCGTCGAGCAGGCCATCGTGCCGCTCGTCATCGGCGCCATCGCGGCCTTCTTCTGGCCTGTCGTCATCGGCTGGTACCTGGTCCGCCGGGCCAAGCAGCGCCGGGAGGACAAGCTCCAGGCCGAGGTCGAGCGACAGGTCCGCGAGCAGAACCGCGGCTAGGGCCACTGACCGGCCGTCCTTCGGCCGCACCTCCCGAACCCAGTCCTCGGCCGGCGCAGCGGCGCCGGCCGAACGATGTCCGAACGAGTGACGCACCCACCCACCAAGTCCTACTTCCGCCCCGATATCGAGGGCCTGCGGGCCATCGCCATCGGGGCGGTGCTGCTGTTCCACGCGGGGGTCCCGTGGGCCGAAGGCGGCTTCATCGGCGTCGACGTCTTCTTCGTCATCAGCGGCTTCCTCATCACCGGGCTCCTGGTGCGCGAGTGGAACGGCACCGGCCGCATCGACCTCGTCGTCTTCTACGCGCGCCGGTTCCGCCGCCTCCTGCCGGCCGCCCTGCTGGCCATCGTGGTCACCCTGGTGGCCTCGTGGTTCGTCCTCTCCGAGCTGCGCTTCCCGCCCGTGGCCGGCGACGCCGCGGCGGCGGCCCTGTACGTGTCCAACATCCGCTTCGCGGCCAACGCCATCGACTACCTGGGGGCAGAGACCGTCCCGTCACCGCTGCTGCACTTCTGGTCGCTGGGCGTGGAAGAGCAGTTCTACCTCTTCTGGCCGTTGATGATCCTGGTCACGCTGCGCCTCCTCGGCGTGCGGCGACTGTGGCCCATGATCGGGCTCGTGGCCGTGGGCTCGATGGCCCTGGCGCTGGTGTGGACGGACATCGCCGCACCGTGGGCCTTCTTCTCCCTGCCCACGCGCGCCTGGCAGCTGGCCACGGGCGCGCTCATCGCGATCGGCCTGCTGCGCCTGCCCCAGCGCACGCCGGCCTGGCTGGCCACGACTACGACCTGGCTGGGACTCGCCATCATCGCCGCCGGCGTGGTGGTCATCAACAAGGACACGCCCTATCCCGGGACGGCCGCGCTCATCCCGGTCGTCGGCACCGCCCTGGCCATCATCGGCGCCACGCATACGCAGGGCCTTCCGGCGCAGCTGCTGTCCACCCGCTTCCCCCGCTGGGTCGGGCGCATCTCGTACTCGCTCTACCTGTGGCACTGGCCCATCCTCGTGCTCGTGCCCCTGGCCGTCGGCATCGACAGCCTGGCCTTCAACCTGGGTCTGGTGATCGTGGCCACGCTCATCGCCTGGGCCAGCACCGAACTCTACGAGGCACCCATCAGGCACGGACGGGCGCTACCCATGCGACCGCCGGTGAGCGTGGCCTCCGCCGTCGCGGCATCGGTGGTGGTGGCCGTGGGTGCGGTGGCCTGGGGCACGACCGTGCAGGGTCAGCGCTGGACGCCGGGCGACATCGACCAGGTCGCCATCGGCTCCATCCGGCTGCCGCCGCCCATCCGATCGGGAGCGGTGCCAGAGGACCTCGTGCCTCCGCTCGACGGCGCCTACTGGGACCTGCCGGCGGGCTATGCCGATGACTGCCACCTCGACTTCGCCGAGACCGATGCGCCCGACTGCGTCTACGGTCCCGACGGAGCCGACCGCACGGTCGTGTTGCTCGGGGACTCGCACGCCCAGCAATGGCTGCCGGCGCTGGAGGTCCTGGCCGACGACCGCGGCTGGCGCCTGCGCGCCATCACCAAGTCGGCCTGCCCCATGGTCGACGCGACCGTGTGGAACG
>JASFQX010000174.1:0-5090 GCA_050115215.1 Chloroflexota bacterium | reverse complement strand
TGCCGAAGCTCAGGCCTTCCTGGCCCAGGAGCTGGGACTGCTGCCGACCCGCAACTCGGCCTACGAGATCGAGGCCGTGGCGGCTGACCCCATCATCTCCGCCTGGGGCGAGGTGATGCAGCGAGCCACCAACCGTGCCGGCCACCCGCGGTCCCCGGACATCTATGATCCCTTCAGCCGCGAATACCAGGCCTTCCTGACCGGCGAGAAGTCGGCCGAGGATGCGCTGGCTGCCATCGAGGCCGCCTGGAACGACCTCTTCGGCAACTAGCTCGGACGCGCGTGATCTGCTGATCGCGCAGATCCCGAGACGACGTTCGGGGCCGCATTCGCGGCCCCGAACCGATTCCATGCTGGTATCGTGTCGCCTCGGAGGAGACCGGAGTTGAGGACGACCCGCACCTGGATCGCCTGGCTGTTCCTGGCGCCGACGCTGGCGGCCATGGCCGTCATCGTCTTCTGGCCGCTGGTCCAGGCGTTCCTCTGGACCGTCACGGACATGACGCGGTCCAACATGGGCACCATCTTCCGGGAGCCCTCGTACGAGTTCATCGGGCTCGACAACTACGCCGCGGCCCTCAATGACCCGCTCTTCCAGCAGGCTTTCTGGTGGACCATCGTCTGGACCCTGGTCAACGTCTTCTTCCACTACACGCTCGGCCTCCTGCTGGCCGTCATCCTCAACCAGAAGCTGCGCGGCCGGACTGCCTTCCGCCTGGTGCTGCTCGTGCCCTGGGCCATCCCCATCTACATCTCGGCCATCGGCTGGTCGTTCATCTTCAACGGCGAGTTCGGCCTGCTGAACAACCTGACCGGACTCCTTGGCATCGACCGCATCGCCTGGTACTCGGAGTTCCCCTGGTACTACGTGATGCCCATCATCGTGAACGTGTGGGCCGGCGTGCCCTTCATGATGGTCGCGCTGCTCGGCGGCCTGCAGGGCATCCCGCAGGACCAGTACGAGGCAGCCGAGGTGGACGGCGCATCTCGTTGGCAGTCCTTCTGGAATATCACCCTGCCGGGTTTGCGGCCGGTGAGCACGTCGGTCATCCTGCTGGGCATCATCTGGACCTTCAACCTCTTCGCGGTCATCTACTTCACGACCCGGGGCGGTCCCGCCGGCAAGACCAACATCCTCGTGACCTACGCCTTCGAGGTGTTCAACCGCGGTGAGCTGGCGTTGGCGGCGACCTATGGCGTCATCATCTTCAGCATCCTGATCGTCTTCTCGCTCATCTATCGGCGCATGTCGCCGGACGCACGGTGAGGACCCGGGCATGAGAGAACCGCGCTACATCAGGTGGGGCAGCTACCTCGTCCTCTTCATCGCGGCTGCCGTCGCGGTCCTGCCGGCCATCTGGGTCTTCGTCAGCAGCTTCAAGGTGGAGAGTGAGGTCTTCTCCACGAGGGTCGAGCTGGTCGGACCCAGCGGCATCACCTTCGCCAACTATGAAGCCCTGCTCACCCGCGGCGACTTCCAGCAGTGGTTCATCAACTCGGTCATGGTGGCCACGGCGGTGACCATCATCGGCGTGTTCCTGGCCGCGACCGCAGCCTATGGCCTGAGCCGGTACAAGTTCCGCGGGCGCAGCGTGACGCTGTACCTCTTCCTCGTGGCGCAGATGTTCCCCGGTGTCATCCTGCTCGTGCCGCTGTTCCGCATCTTCAGCGACGCGGGGCTCATCGACCACCTGCTGGCGCTTGTCATCGCCTACTCCACCATCGCTATCCCCTTCAGCGTCATCATGCTGCGCGCCTACTTCGACACCATCCCCTTCGATCTCGAGGAGGCAGGCATGGTCGATGGACTGGGCGTCTTCGGCGCCTTCTGGCGCATCATCCTGCCGCTGTCGGTGCCCGGCATCGCGGTGACGGCGTTCTACAGCTTCATCACCGCCTGGAACGAGTTCATGCTTGCGAGCGCCTTCCTCGTCAGCCGCGGCAACCTCACCCTGCCGGTGGGTCTGGGCACCTTCATCGACCCCTTCAACCAGCCCTGGCACCTGCTGGCCGCGGCGTCGGTCATCATCACCATCCCCGTGATGGTCTTCTTCTTCGCGGCGCAGCGATACCTCATCAGCGGCCTTCAGACCGGCGGCGTCAAGGGCTGAGCCGTCCGACCCCCGATGCAGGCGGACGTCGCCGCCATCCTGGACGCCCAGGCCGAGAGCGGCGCCATCCTGGCCTGTCCGGACTTCCCCACCTACCGTTTCTCGTGGCTGCGTGACGGTGCCTTCTGCGCGGTGGCGCTGGACACCGCGGGCGAGACGGACGCCGCGCGGCGATTCCACGATTGGGCGACCGCCTGCATCCTGTCGTTCGAGCCACCCATGCGTCGAGCCATCGAGGCCATGGCCGTGGGTGAGCCCGTCGGCGCCGACGACTTCCTGCCCTGCCGGTTCTCCGCCGGCGGACGCGCGCCGAACGGCGATGGCTGGGGTGCCTTCCAGATGGATGGGCCGGGGCTCTGGCTGTGGGCGCTGGACCACCACGCACGAGCCGGCGGCGGTGCGTCCGGACTGGGCCCTGGCCTCCAGCGCACGGCGGCCCTGACCGCCGAGTACGTCAGCGCCATGTGGCGGCAGCCGTCATACGACGCGTGGGAGGAGCACGGCGACCGGCTCGCCTCGAGCACGCTGGCCGCCTGCCTCGCTGGCCTGCTGGCGGCGCACCGGCTGGGCCTCGAGCTCGCCGGCATGCGCGACGCGGTCGACGGTCTCCGCGGCGAGCTTGCCGCACGAGCCCGGCACGTGGGGTACCTGCCGCGGTCGGATGCCGACCCGGCCGTCGATGCCAGCATCCTCTGGTGCGGGCCGCTGCTGGGAGCCTTCCATCGGGACGACCGCGGCTGGACCGCCACGCTCGAGCGGGTCGAGGCCGAGCTGGTCGGGACCGGCGGCGGCGTCTACCGCTTTGCGGCCGATACCTTCTACGGCGGTGGGCAGTGGCCCGTGCTGACCGCTGCCTACGGCCTGGCCTGCCTGCGCCGTGATGGGCCCGGCGACCGGGAGCGCGCCAGGGGTGCGGCCGACTGGATCGAGCGCCTGCGCGACCCTCGAGGATCACTGCCCGAGCAATCCACCGACCACCCCCTGCATCCCGAGCGCGTCGCGGAATGGGAGGCGCGCTGGGGACCGGTGGCCAGGCCGCTGACGTGGTCCCACGCCCTGCTGATGCTGCTGCGCGGGGCGCTCGACGACAGCGGAGCGGGCGAGCGGTAGGCGGGGGGCAAGGCACATAGAATGGAGCCATGCGAGGGGACGTCATCCTCGTCGGCGAGGAGCACCGTCGTGCGGCGGGCCTCATCGTCGACGGGCTTGCCGACCAGATCAGGGCTACCGATCGGCGCTACACCATCACCGTGGCCGGCGAGTCGGGCAGCGGCAAGTCCGAGACCGGGCAGGCGCTGGCGGAGGCGCTCGAGGAGCGCGCGATCCACGCGGTCGTGCTGCAGCAGGATGACTACTACGTCCTGCCGCCCAAGTCCAACGACGCTGCGCGTCGGGCCAACTTCTGCTGGGTCGGGACCACCGAGGTGCGCCTCGATCTGCTCGACGAGCACCTCGCGGCCGCGCGTACGGGGGCGAGCGAGATCGTCAAGCCCCTCGTCATCTACGAGGAGGACCGCATCGACGAGGAGACGATCTCGTACGAGGGCGCGGACGTGGTCATCGCCGAGGGCGTGTACACCTCGCTCTGCGAGCATGTCGACTGCCGTGTCTTCATCGCGCGCAACCGCCTCGAGACGCTGGAGCACCGCATGAAGCGCGGCCGTGAGGACTTCGACCCCTTCATCGAGCAGGTCCTGACCAGGGAGCACGAGATCATCTCGCGACATCGGGTGCGGGCCGACGTCATCATCACGCGCGACTACGACGTCGAGTTCGTCGGCGTGTGAGCCGCGACCGACCCACGGGTCTCGAGCGCTACGCGCGGGGGGAGTCGTCGTTCGCGGTCGGACTGCGGCCCCAGGACGCCGTGGCCATGCCGCTGCGAGAGGCGCTCGAGGCGCTGCGACGCCGCTACGGTGAGGCCGTGGCCGTGGCGCTCTCCGACGAGGCCGTCGATCTCGACCGCCCGCTCCCGGCCCTCCCGGCCGCCGTCCGCTCGCCCCGTGCGGACGAGCCCGACACCTCCTGGCTGCGGCGCACGAACATGGTCGGCGTCAACGTCCGCACCGTGGGCGACTACGGGGGCGTCATCAAGTACGCGCTGACCCTGCCCGCGCTGTTCGACTCGATCCAGCTGCTGCCGATCTGGGAGCCGGGCGTGGTCAGCAGCCTCTACGGCATCGCCAGCTGGAACCTGAACCGCGAATTCTTCTCGGGCGAGCTGCACCACTACGCGCCGGGTCTCGACAGCGTGGAGAAACAGCTGCGCGCCACCTCCAACCTCCTGCACCTGATGGGCAAGACGGTGGGCATGGACGTCATCCCCCACACCGACCGCTTCAGCGAGCCGGCCCTGGGCACGCCAGACCTGTTCGAGTGGATGCAGCTGCGCGATCGCCGCATCGTCGACCACTCCGACGGGCTCGTCCACGACGTCGAGGAGGCGATCCACCACTGGCTCGGCGAGCGCGGATCGGCCGACGGCCGACCGGTCCCCGCCGACCCGGGTTCGCTCTTCGCTCTCGACGAGGGGGCCCGGCTCTCGCTCCTGTTCGGTGATGCGGGCGACAAGTTCGGCCGCATCGACCGACGGGTGGACCTGATCAAGCGGCTCAAGGCGCTCGGCTACGAGCCGGTGCCGGCCACCATGGGCGTGCCGTTCCGAGGCCTCGAGGTCGATCCCGACCCCGAGCACGCGGTGATCGATCGTTACGGCCTGGAGTGGCCGGACCTGGTGATTTCGAAACCTGAGGCCATGTCACGGGTCTTCTCGCCGCTGGCTCGCTTCAAGCTCTACGAGCGGCTCGACGACAACGTCCGCTGGGAGATCGACTTCGCGCGTCCGCGTCCGGCGGTCTGGGACTATCTCTGCCGCCACTACGCCGCAGCGCAGCACATCGGCGCCTTCGACTTCATGCGGGGCGACATGTCGCACGTGCAGATGCGCCCGCAGGGTGTTCCCGACGTGGTCGACGAGTT
>JASFQX010000173.1:0-5096 GCA_050115215.1 Chloroflexota bacterium | reverse complement strand
AGGAGTAGCCGTCCGGGCCAGGCCCGGCCACGCGGGCAGGGCCTTGCCTCGCGGCGGCCGGGGTCGAGGTCAGTCGGTCTTCTCGCGGTCGAGCGCTGCCTGGATCTGCGCCTCGGTCTCGGCGTCGACGGTGGTCTGGTAGACCTTGCCCTTGTAGGGATCGAGCGCCCCGATGACCGCGGACGGCGAGTCGGATTCGCCCATGATGAACAGCGCCGAGGTGTTCTCGGTGAGGTCGCTGGTCACGTCGTTGACCAGGTTCTTGTCGATGTTCTGGCCCAACGACCGCCCGATGAGGCCGCCCGCGATCGCGCCGATAGCGAGACCGGCGATGGGGAAGAACACGAGGCCGAGCAGCAGGCCGAGCGCGCCGCCCACGATGGCGCCGCCGCCGGTGGTGGTGTCGATGCCGTGCTGGACGTGGACCTTGCCTTCCGCGTCCTTTTCCACCACAGCCATGTCGCTGATGCTCAGGCCATGCGCCTTCTGCAGCCCCTTGAGGCGCTCGGCAGCCTGTCCCGCGGTCTCCCGACTCTCGAAGGTGATGACCAGTAGTTGGCTCATGTGGCTCTCCCCTATCGGTGTGAGGACCGAGTGTAGTACGCGGTCCTAGGTGCGTTCCAGTACGACCTCGTTGACGGCGCCGTCCACGATCGTCCAGGCCCGCAGCTCCGGCGGCTCGGCGGCAAAGGAGGCCAGCAGGTAGATCGCCTCCGGGTAGGTGGCCAGCCCGATGTCGGTGGGCGAGGGGTAGGGCGGCGAGTCGACGTGCGAGTGGACCACCGCCCACACCACCTCGTCGGCATCGTCGATCTCGAGCATCACCCGCAGGAGCTCCTCAGACTCAGGGTAGTAGCGGTAGGGCGACTTGGCGGCGTTGCGCATGCCCACGAAGCGCGAGGGCACGCCGCCGTCCTCGGCCGTGCGATCGGCCACCAGGATGCCCCAGCCCTCGTTGGGCAGAGCGCCGCGCAGCCAGTCCACGACCTCCTCGCGGATCGGCGCCGGGACACGGGCGGAGGCAGGAACCCAGGGCGGGCCGGCCCCACGCGCAGCTCCGGTGCCACCGGCCTGGGCGCTGGCGGCAGCTCCGCTATCGGCTGCACGCTGCCAGTCCTCGACCTGGGGCACGTCTGCGCCCTCGCCCGCGACGGCGGGCTCATCGGCCGACGAGAGCACCTCGCCGGCGGCGCGTGGCTGACGCTCGTCGCTCACCACAGGTTCAGGCTGTCCACGATGTCCTCCTCGGCCTCGAGGTCGCGCGTCCAGATGTCCTCGCTGAGGTACTTCCAGCCACCGTCGGCCAGCAGCGCCACGATGGTGCCGCGCTCCATCTCGCGCGCCAGCTGCTTGGCCGCCACCATCACCGCCCCGCAGGAGACACCGGCGAAGATGCCCTCCTGCTCGGTCAGCTCGCGCAGGGCCTCGATGGCGTCGGTGTTGGAGACGAGGATCTTGCCGTCGATGGCGCCGGGATCGAAGATCTCGGGGATGAAGCCCTCGTCCAGCGAGCGCAGGCCCTGCACCTTCTCACCGGGCAACGGCTCGGCGGCAAAGATGCGCACGTCGGGGTTGTGGCGCCGCAGCCGTCGACCCACGCCCATGAGCGTGCCTCCGGTGCCGAGGCCGGCCACGAAGGCATCGACCTCGGGGCAGTCGGCGATGATCTCCTGGGCCGTGGTCTCCTCGTGCGCCCGCGGGTTGGCGTCGTTGCCGTACTGGTAGGGCATGACGAAGCGTGAGTCCTTCTCGACCAGGTGCTTGGCCAGGGCCACCGCTCCGTTCGAGCCCAGGTGACCAGGCGAGTCGATGACCTCGGCTCCGAAGAGCGAGAGCAGCTGCTTGCGCTCGATGGTCACGTTGTCGGGAACGACAACGGCAACGCGATAGCCCTTGCGGCGGGCGATCATGGCCAGGCCGATGCCGGTGTTGCCGCTGGTGGGCTCGATGATGATCGAGTTCGGCTTGAGGCGGCCGGAGGCCTCGAGATCCTCGATGAGGTACTTGGCCACGCGATCCTTGACCGAGCCCGTGGGGTTCATGAACTCGAGCTTGGCGTAGAGCCGCACGTTGGGGTTGGGGCACACGTTGGGCACTTCCACCAGCGGCGTGAAGCCGATCGCATCCACGATGGACGGGTAGCGTCCCCCGTGGCGGGCGTTGCCGCCGTGGGCGTGTGGACGGAGCGCGTCGATCTCGTTGCCCGAGCGCCGTTCCGTGATCGTCACGACGAAGCGACCTCGCTAGCGACCCCCGGCCATGGCCGGCAGCAGGATGACCTCATCACGCTCCCCCACCGGGGTCGCCAGCTCCTGCTCGTAGCGCACGTCCCGCCCGTTGACGTAGACGTTGACGAACCGGTTCAGCGAACCGTCCTCGGTGAAGATCTGCTCGCGCAGGCCCGGGTACTCGCCGAGCAGCGACTCGAGAGCCTCGCCCACCGTCGAGCCGGTGACCTCGACCTTCTTCTGGTTGCCGGCCTGCTGGCGCAGGACCGGCGGGATGCGGACCGCGGTCATGCGTTCACTCCCGTGCTAGCTGCTGGTGTGGTTGGCAATGCGAAGACGCCGACCTCGGACGGCTCGGCTAGCTCGCCATCGCCGCAGGCCGGGCAGTGCGGGTCGCGCTGCAGCAGGAGCTCGCTGAAGGCTCCGTCGAGCGCGTCGTAGATCAGCAGGCGTCCTGCCAGCGAGTCACCGATGTCGAGCAGCACCTTCAGGCCCTCGGTGGCCTGGAGCAGACCCATCACGCCCGGCACGACACCGAGCACACCGGCCACGGAGCAGCCGGGAGCCAGCTCGGGCGGCGGCGGGGTGGGGTAGAGGCAGCGGTAGCAGGGCCCGCTGTGGGGCTTGAAGACGGTGAGCTGGCCCTCGAAGCGGAAGACCGAGGCGTGCACCACCGGGATACGGGCCTTGACGGCTGCGTCGTTGAGCACGTAGCGCGTGTCGAAGGTGTCGGTGCCGTCGAAGATGAGGTCGTAGCCGCTGATGAGCTCGGCCACGTTGTCGGGCCCGAGCATGACCTCATGACCGACGACCTCCACCTCGGGATTGAGATCGTTGATGGTCATCCGCGCCGACTCGACCTTGCGCATACCCACGCGATCGGTACGGTGGATGACCTGGCGCTGCAGGTTGGAGGCGTCCACCACGTCGAAGTCGACGATGCCGATGGTGCCCACGCCGGCGGCGGCCAGGTAGAGCATGGCCGGGGAGCCGAGTCCGCCGGCGCCGACGAAGAGGACCTTCGATTCCAGCAGCCTGGCCTGGCCCTCGGCGCCGACCTCGGGGATGAGCAGGTGGCGCGAGTAGCGCGACTTCTGCTCGGCCGTGAGCACGCGCGGCTGCTGCCAGGCCCGGCCTTCGGCCTTCCAGGCCTGGAAGCCGCCGCTCATGGAGGCGACAGCGGTGTAGCCCATGTCGACGAGCGTCTCGGCCGCGAAGAGCGAGCGGATGCCGCCGGCGCAGTAGACCACGATGGGCCTGCTGCGGTCGGGCACGAGAGCCTCGATGTCCTGCTCGATGTATGACTTGGAGAGGTGCAGCGCGCCTACGACGTGGCCCTGCTCCCACTCGCTCACCTCGCGGCAATCGATGAGCGTGGCACCCGCCTCGGCGGCCGATTCGGCCTCGGTAGTCGTGACCTCGCGCACCCGCTCACGCGCCTCTGCGAGGAGATCCCGATAGGTCTTGGTCATGGGGGCGACTCCGTGTGGGGCTCGATTCGGGTTGTCCGAGCGGGTGGCTTGGGTGGTCCTCAGGCGGTCGGGCTCACGCGCCGGCGTCCGGTGCCTCGCCCGTTGCTCCCCCCGGTCCGCGGCTCTCGAGCGCACGGTGGAGCGTATCGATCGAGAGGAGGGCACACTTCAGGCGCGCCGGGCTGATCTCGATGCCGAGCAGGTCGAGGATGTCCTGGTTGGTCATGGCCTCGACGTCAGCCAGGGGGCGGCCCTTGATCTCGTCGGTGAGCATGCTCGCGCTGGCCTGGCTGATGGCGCAGCCGCGTCCGCTGAAGGCGACGTCGCTGACGGTGCCATCATCGATGGCGAGCATGATGGTGATGCGATCGCCGCAGAGGGGATTGTGGCCCTCGTGCACAGCGTCAGGTTCGTTGAGCGTGCCGAAGTTGTGCGGCTCGCGGTAGTGCTCGAGGATCTCGTCGCGGTAGAGGTCGTCCATGGGCTCGTGCAGGGTACTCGATGCGGTCGGGGGGTGGTTCAGGTGGCGGTGCGGGCGGGGGCACGACCGAAGATCCGCTGCACGCGTCGCAGGCCGGCGGCGAGGCGGTCGATGTCCTCGGTCGAGCTGTAGACGTTGAAGGAGGCGCGACCGGTGGCCGGCTCGCCCAAGCGCTCGTGGAGCGGTTGCGTGCAGTGGTGGCCAGCGCGGATGGCCACGGCCTCGCGGTCGAGCAACGTGGCCACGTCGTGGGCGTGTGCCTCGGGCAGGGTGAAGGTGACGATGCCGGCGCGCTCGGCAGCGTCGCGGGGGCCGTGGATGCGGATGCCCGGCACCTCGCGCGGCAACAGCTCGAGTGCGTAGGCGGTCAGCCGTTCCTCGTGCGCCGTCACCTGCTCCATCCCCAGGGCAGTGAGATAGTCGATGGCGGCCCCCAGGCCGATGGCCGCGGCCACGTCGGGCGTGCCCGCTTCGAACTTGTGCGGAAGGTCATTGAAGGTGGTGTGGCGCAGGTGCACCGAGTTGATCATCTCGCCACCGCTCATGAAGGGCGGCATCGCCTCCAGCAGCTCTCGGCGCGCCCAGAGCGCCCCCGAGCCACCGGGGCCAAGCACCTTGTGGCCGCTGAAGACGTAGAAGTCGGCCCCCACGGCCCGCACGTCGACCGGCATGTGCGGCACGGCCTGAGCACCGTCCACGAGCACCAGCGCGCCGGCATCGTGGGCCTGCGCCACCATCGTGCGCACGTCGTTGATGGTGCCCAGCGCGTTGGACTTGTGGGTGACGGCCACCAGCTTGGGCTTCGTGCGCAACAGCACCTCGAAGCTCTCCATGATCAGCCGGCCCTCGGCATCGAAGGGCACGAACTCGAGATCGGCGTCCTTCTCCTGCACCAGCAGCTGCCAGGGCACGAGG
>JASFQX010000172.1:0-5108 GCA_050115215.1 Chloroflexota bacterium | reverse complement strand
CATCGCCGACGACTCCCAGCCCGGCCGCCGGAATCGCGGCCGGCGGGGCCTCGACGTGCTCTCGGTGCTCCAGAAGGACCATCGCATCGAGCTCGAGATGAGCACCGAGGACGACCCAGGCGTCTCGACCGTCGACGCCAAACTGGTGTCCCTGGCCCAGCAGCGCGACGCCGCCATCCTGACCACCGACTACAACCTCAATCGCGTGGCCCAGCTGCAGGGCGTGCGGGTGATGAACCTCAACCAGCTGGCCAACGCGCTCAAGCCGGCGTTCCTGCCCGGCGAGGAGCTGCGCGTGAAGGTCATCCAGGAGGGTAAGGAGCCCGGGCAGGGCGTGGCCTTCCTCGATGACGGCACGATGGTCGTGGTCGAGGGCGGCAGCGCCCACATCGAGGGAGAGCTGGACGTGACCGTCACCCGCATCCTGCAGACCGTGGCCGGGCGCATGATCTTCGCGGAGATGGCCCAGGGCTCCTGAGGGGTGCGACGACCTGGCATGAGGCAGGGCACACTGGAGTGGTGACCCACCAACGCGTCGCCGATGCGGTCATCGTGGCCGCCGGCAGCAGCCGCCGCATGGGCGGTCGAGACAAGCTCGGCCTGTCCCTCGGCGGGCGACCCATCCTGCGTCGCAGCGTGGAGGCGATGGCGGCGGCGCCGCAGATCGATCGGATCATCCTGGTCACCGCGCCCGAGCGCGTGGCCGAGCTGCGTGAGGCCGTCTGGCTGACGCGGCTGCGCGCGACCGTCCTCGCCGGCGGCGCGCGTCGCCAGGACTCGGTGGCTGCGGGCATCCGCAGCGCCACGGCCGACATCGTGCTGGTCCACGACGCGGCCCGGCCGCTCGTCTCAGCCGAGCTGGTGGCGCGGGTCGTGGCCGGGGTGCAGGCGCACGGCGCGGCCATCCCGGCGCTGCCCGTGGTCGATGCCCTCAAGCGCGTCGAGGGCGAGCTCATCACGGCCACGGCCGAGCGGGCGGGCCTGTACCGGGCCCAGACGCCCCAGGGCGCCCGCCGAGGGCTGCTCCTGGCCGCGGCCGAGGCTCACGCGGCAGGCGAGGAGGAGATCCCCGACGAGGCCGAGCTGCTGGCCCGTGAAGGCGTGCCCGTGGCTATCGTCCCGGGCGACCCCGACAACATCAAGGTCACGCTGCCCGAGGACCTGCTGCAGGCGCGCCGCCTGTTGGGTGAGGCGGCCGCCGTGCGCGTGACCCTGGGTCGCGACAGCCATCCCTTCGGACCGGGCGACGGCCTGCGCCTGGGCGGCCTGTCCCTGGAGGAGGCCCCACGCCTGCACGGCCACAGCGATGGCGACGTGGTGCTGCACGCGCTGTGCGATGCGCTCCTGGCCGCCTCCGGGAGTGGCGACCTGGGCCGGCTCTTCCCCTCCGGCGAGCGACGAACCCGGGGCATCGACAGCCGTGAGCTGGTGGCCGAGGTGATGCGCCGGGTCGACTCGGCCGGCCTGTTGGTAGCGGGCGTCGACGCGACCATCGAGGGCGCCCGGCCGCGGCTGGGCGGCCGGCGGCTCGACGCGATGGCCGTCTCCATCGCCGGTCTGGTGGGCCTCGACCGCGCCCGCGTGTCGGTCAAGGCCGCGACCGGTAACCTCAGTGGTGACGAGGGCGCTGGTCGCGTCATCAGCGCCTGGTGTCTGGTTACCGTGGTGTCCATATGAGTCTGCACTTCCGAAACACGCTTGGCGGCGCCCTCGAGCCGTTCGAGCCGATGGAGCCTGGCCGGGTGCGCATGTACAGCTGCGGCCCGACCGTCTATGCGCCTGCCCACGTGGGCAACTTCCGCGCCTTCGTCGTCGCCGACCTGGTCCAGCGTACGCTGCGCTTCAGCGGGTTCGAGGTGACCTGGGTCATGAACATCACCGACGTCGACGACAAGATCATCCGCGACGCCGGGGCCGCGGGCGTCGGCATCGAGGAGTTCACCGCGCGGCACACCGAGGCCTTCCTGGCCGACCTCGACCGGCTCAACATCGACCGGCCCGACATCATGCCCAGGGCGACCGAGCACATCGACGACATGGTCGTGCTGATCGAGACGCTGCTGGAGAAGGGCCACGCCTACCGCACCGACGACGGCTCGATCTTCTTCCGCATCGCTTCGTGGCCGGCCTACGGTGCTCTTGCCCGCATCGATCCCCAGCAGCAGCGCACCGGCGAGCGTGTCGAGGCCGACGAGTACGACAAGGAATCCGTGCGCGACTTCGCGCTGTGGAAGGCGCCCAAGCCGGGTGAGCCAAGCTGGGACACCGCTATCGGCGAGGGCCGGCCGGGCTGGCACATCGAGTGCTCGGCCATGAGCATGCGCTACCTGGGACCCAGCTTCGACATCCACACCGGCGGGGTCGATCTCGTCTTCCCGCACCACGAGGACGAGATCGCCCAGTCCGAGGCGGCCACCGGCGAGCGCTTCGTGCGCACCTGGTTGCACAACGCCCACCTCCAGATGAGCGGCACCAAGATGGCCAAGTCGACCGGCAACATCGCACGCCCGGCGGACCTCTATGCGTCCGGCATCAGCCCGCGAGCCCTGCGCTACGCGCTGATGGCCACGCACTACCGCTCCCCGCTGGAGTTCAGCCCGCACTCGCTGGAGTCTGCCGCTGCTGCGGTCGAACGCCTCAACACGGCCCTGACCGCGCTCGAGGCCTATGCCGAGGACCGGCCCGCCGATGCGACACTGCCCGGCCTGCTCTCCGCCTCACGAGCCGCCTTCGCGGCCGGCCTCGAGGACGACCTCAACATCTCGACGGCCCTGGCGGCCGTCTTCGACCTGGTGCGCGAGTTGAACAGTCGGGTCGCAGCGCGTTCGATGTCCACCGCCGACGCACGCCGGGGCGCGGCCGCGCTGCGGGAGCTCGATTCCGTCCTGGGCGTGCTGGAGGACGGCGACGATGAGCTCGAGCCGGAGCTGGCGGCCATGCTGGAGGCTCGCGTGGCGGCTCGCGCCGGGCGCGATTGGGCTCGCAGCGACGAGCTGCGCGACGCGCTCGCGGCGGCCGGAGTGGTGGTCGAGGACACGCCCGATGGTCAGCGCTGGCGCAGGGTCTGACCATGGCCGACCAGGGGCGTGACCGGGACGGGCGGCCACAGCGTCCACATCGCGGCCAGCCTGACCGCGGCCGCCCGGCTGGCCGCTCGCCTCACGGCCGGCCACCCGGCGGCAAGCCCGGCAAGCCCGGCCGGCCACCCGGCGGCCAGCCCGGCAAGCCCGGCCGGCCACCATTCGGCAAGCCCGGCCGGCCACCAGGCGGCAAGCCCGGCCAGCCCGGCAGGCGCTCGCACCGGGGCCAGGCATCGGGCCAGGGGCCGGCTGCGGGGCCTGGTCACGGGCAACCGTGGTCGGGCACCGGTGGGCGAGGGAGCGATCAGGTGGGGCGGCCAGCCGAGGGCCGGCCCGAGCCGGGGACCGGCAGCGAGCGCGGCGCCGACGAGCGGTCGCGGGGTCAGGGCCACGAACGGGGACGGGGCCCGGCGCGCGGGCCCGGCCGGCGCGTCGAGTACAGCCAGCGTCGACGTGGGCCGCGGGCGCCGGGCGGCCCGTGGGACCGGGGGCGTGGGCCCCATCCGACCGGACGTGGCCACCCACGTCGTGAACCCCATCCCGATGGCCCGGCGCCGGGTCCAGCCGCGGCCGAGATCCTGCATGAGGGCGAGGAGATCGTGGCGGGGCGCCGTCCGGTCGAAGAGGCCTTCGCCGCCCGGCGAGAGGCGCGGCGGCTGCTGGTGGTGCCGGAGCGCCGCGCCGCGCTGGAACGGATCGTGCTCCATGCCACCACGCTGCGCATCCCCGTGGTGGAGGTGGCGGGCGGCACCATCACCGCGGTCAGCGGCTTCGATGGCCACCAGGGTGTGGCCCTGGTGGTGGCGCCGCGTCGCTGGGCCACCCTCGACGAGGTGCTGGCTCTGGCCAAGGCCCGTCAGGAGCCACCCTTCCTGCTGGCCCTCGACCACCTCGAGGATCCCCAGAACGTCGGCACGCTGCTGCGCTCGGCGGAGGCCTGCGGCGTGCATGGGGTCATCTTCCCCACCCGCGGCGCTGCGCCCATCAGCCCGGCCGCGGTCAAGACCTCGGCCGGGGCCGTGGAGCATCTGCTGCTGGTGCCGATGCCCGACCTTGCGGCCGGGCTGGTCGACCTCCATGCCCGGGGCCTGCGAGTCATCGGGGCTGACGGCGACGCGCCCATGACCGTGCGCGAGGTGGACCTGCGCGGCCCGATCGTGATCGTCACCGGCTCGGAGGGCCGGGGCCTCCATGCCCGCGTGCGCAAGCGCGTGGACCTCACGGCCCGCATCCCGATGCGCGGCAGGGTGGCTTCGCTCAACGCCTCGGTGGCCGGCTCGATCTTCCTCTTCGAGGCCGCGGCCCAGCGTGAGCTGCCCGAGCCTGCCCGAGCGCCGGCCACACCGGCTACGGTCGGCCAGCCATCCGGCGGCGAGGGATCCGCCAGCGACGGCCCGGCCGATGAAGCGATCGCGGCGGCGGACGACCAGGCCGGCGCCACCATCCCGGCCACGATGGGCCCGGGCGGGGATGCTCCCGAGGTGTCCCCGAGCGAGCAGTCGGCGGAGCCCGGGGAGCCCGGCGAGCCGGCCACCGACCCCGACGAGCTGCTGCCCGAGGTGCCGCCTGCGGCAGGCGAAGACCGCCCCTGACGGCCCACGTGCCTGGTGCTTGCGGGGTTCGCGGTTCGTGCACTATCATTCGGCGTCGCCGCCGACGTAGCTCAATTGGTAGAGCAGTGGTTTTGTAAACCACCGGTTCCGGGTTCGAGTCCCGTCGTCGGCTCCAACAACAGAGGACACTGTTCCGCCCTCCACCACGGAGGTCTCGGCCTCCTCGGACGGGACAGAGGAACCATGGGTAAGTTGAGCAGGTGGTGAGCTCCGCTGACTGTAGATCAGCCGTCTTCGACTGTGGGGGTTCGATTCCCTCCTTGCCCACCACCATCCCGGTCCTCTGCCAGAGCCCACAAACGCCCAGCGCGCCCACATAGCTCAGCGGTAGAGCACTTCCTTGGTAAGGAAGAGGTCATGGGTTCAAGTCCCATTGTGGGCTCCACCTGATCACCTCCGAGACGTACACCGGTCC
>JASFQX010000171.1:0-5114 GCA_050115215.1 Chloroflexota bacterium | reverse complement strand
CGGGTCGAGCCGGCCGGAGGCGAGATAGACGAACGCGGAAGCCGCGGCCGTGGCCGCCAGCATGTAGGTGCTGGTGGTCGTGGCCACGCGGATAGGCACGTGCATGAGCACGTTCATGGTGGGCACATTGATGACGCCGCCGCCGACGCCGAGGAGGCCGCTGACGTTGCCCGCCAGGAACGACACCAGCGCGCCGGGCCCCAGGCGGTGAGCACGGTAGCGCACGGCCTCCCCGGTGCTGGGCTCGATGTAGCCGGAGATGAAGCCCGCCGCGTCGTCCTCGTGGCCGAACGCCGGCGGCCGCGACGGATGGCGGATCTGCCACAGCATGCGCAGCGCCACGCCGGTCAGCAGCAGGGCGAAGAGGAGCGAGAGCGTGCGCCCATCGAGGAGCCCCGCGGTCACGCCACCGGCCAGGCCCCCGAGCGCGGCGGCCACCAGCAGGAACAGGCCCAGGCGCCGGTCGGCGATCCCGGTCCTGATGTAGCGCGGCGAGGCCGAGAGCGAGGTGGCGATGACCCCGACCAGGCTGGCCGCGATCGCCACCTTGACGTCGTAGCCGAGGACCACCGAGAGCAGGGGCACGATGACCAGGCCACCGCCGATGCCGACCATCGACCCGAAGCCCCCGGCAGCCACCGAGACGAGGAAGGCGATGAGCGCGGCGCTCACGGGCGCGCGCTCATCGGCGGATCAATCGGTCGGGTCGGCCTCACGCCGAGCAGCATAGCCGGGCTACTATCAGCCCATGGCCATGTTCGCTGATCTTGAGCCCCGCGCGCCCGATGCCATCCTGGGGCTGATGGAGCGCTTCCGCGCAGACGACCGACCCGGCAAGGTGTCGCTCGCCACGGGCGTCTACGTCGACGAGTCGGGCACCACGCCCGTGCTCGATACCGTCCGCGAAGCCGAGGCCCGGGTGCTCGCCGGGCAGACCACCAAGGTCTACAAGCCCATCGGCGGCGATCCCGTCTATAACGGCCTTGTGCGCGACCTCGTCTTCGGCGCAGAGCACCCGGCCGTGACGGGCGGGCGGGTCGAGACGATGCACACGCCCGGCGGGACCGGAGCCCTGCGCGTGGCCGGCGATCTCATCGCCACCGTGAGCCCCGGAGCCGCCGTCTGGCTGTCCACGCCCACCTGGCCCAATCATCCACAGGTGTTCGCGGCCGCCGGTCTGCCGCTGCACAGCTACCCCTACCTCGGCGATGACGGCGAGCTGGACCTCGAGGCCATGCTCGAGGCGCTGCGCTCGGTGCCCGCCGGCGACGTGGTCGTGCTCCACGGCTGCTGCCACAACCCCACCGGCATCGACCCCACCGCCGAGCAGTGGGAACGCATCGCCGACGCCGTCGCCGCAGCCGGCGCCCTGCCTCTGCTCGACTTCGCCTACCAGGGGTTCGCCGACGGGCTCGACGAAGACGCGAAAGGCCTGCGCGCGCTGCTCGCTCAGGGGACCACGATGCTCGTGGCCAGCTCCTTCAGCAAGAACTTCGCCCTCTACGACGAGCGCGTGGGCGCGCTCTCCATCGTCGGGGCCGACGCGGGCGAGACGGGCGCGCTGCTGTCACACGCCAAGGGCGTCATCCGCGCCAACTACTCCAACCCGCCGGCGCATGGCGGAGAGATCGTGGCCACCGTCCTGGCCGATCTCGAGCTTCGCGCCCGCTGGGTCGACGAGGTCGGCGTCATGCGCGACCGCATCAACGGCAACCGCGCCAAGTTCGTGGCCGGACTGAACGAGGCCGGGGCGCCGGGAGATCATGAGTCGCTCATGCGCCAGCGCGGCATGTTCTCGCTGCTACCCCTGGGCGAGGAGCGCGTGGCCCGCCTGCGCGACGAGTTCGGCGTGTACGTGGTGGGCAAGGGACGGGTCAACGTGGCCGGCCTCACCGCCGACAACCTCGAGCCCGTCTGCCGCGCGATCGCGGCGGTGACCGCCTAGCCGTCGTTCCCGGGGTTGTTGAGACACGGGGTGGCCGCGCCCGCGCCCGCGCCCGCGCCCGAGCGTGGCCGGACGCGCCGTGATGCGTGGGGTGGTTGAACTCGACCTGCCTGCCGCCGAACCTGCAGGTCCGAACCATGGGGCGCATGGGACCGTCACCGCGATGCACCACGTGCATGGAACCGGCGGATCCCGGCCCCGTCCCGTCGCGTTCATGCGTGGGGTGACTACGCGGCGGCCGAGATGGGGCCACCGCGCCCTGGTCGCAGCGCCGCTCGAGCGCGCCGCGAGCTTCCGTCTCGAGCTGGCCCTGAACGCCGATGGTACTGGTGACCGGATGCCTACAGACGTTCGATTAGGGGCACTCAGGTGCGGATGTTGGGAGTAGCCTCTGATGGGGAATGGCCCGATAGTACGGGGCGTGAACGTCGTCATCTCTCCCACACCCCGTACGAAGGTCCGGCCCCAGCCGCTCCCGGCACCCATGCCGGTCGGTCGGCCCAGCCCGCAGCCGAGGCAGCATCGAAGGCGAAGCATGAGCGCAACATTCGCTACTATCACAGCCCGCATGCGACTCAACTTCTTCGCACGTAACCACGACGCAGAGCACCACGAATCGGGCCCGATGCAGCCCGAGACGGTGGCGCCACCCGTGGGCAAGAGCTTCCCCGCCGACGAGGTCGTCTGGGGCATCGTCATCCGCAACGGCTTCGATGAGCTCGACGACCCGGGATACCACCGCGGCGTCACCCAGCACGCCTACCTCGAGGGCAACGACAACGTCGCGATCTGCGGCTTCCGTCCGCCCCAGTCCGGGCCTCGGACCCGGCGCCGGTCGCGGCTGGGGCTGCCGTCCACCGGCGTCCACCCCATGTGCGGGTCGTGCGCCCGCCTGGTCGTGGCGCCTCGCCCGCGCGTGCCGGTGCCGGTGCAGGTCAGCCGACCGCCGGTAGCCGTACCCGTGGCCCGTCCCGCGGCCGTGCCCGTCCAGCGATCCCTCGTGGCGCCCCCGACACAGCCGGTCGCGGCTCCCGCCGCGGCCCCGACAACGCCGATGCCGACCCCTCCTGTCGCACAGTCGGCTGATCCAGCCACCTCCCCGTGGGTCCGCGACCGGACCGGCGCCGAGCAGGGTCCCGACTCGATGACCATCGAGCTGGGCGCCCGCCACGACAGCGGCCTGTTGGAGCGAGGCGTCCACACCCATCTCGAAGACTGACCTCCGGCTCAGCCGGACGAGCAGGGAGAGGCCGCCTGGCACCCTCGCGGTGCCAGGCGGTTGCTCGTATCTGGCGTACCGGCGCCCGGGCGAGCCCTAGTCGGAGGGCTTGACCACGATCTTGAGGCCGCGGCGCGCGACCAGGTCCTCGAACGCCTGGGCCGCCTGCGCCAGCGGATAGGTGGCACTGATCATGCCGTCGAGCGAGACGACGCCATGATCGGCCAGCTCGATGGCGCGCAGCATGTGGATCGCCTTCATGCGGCGAGACCAGGCCACCGTCAGACCCTTGCGCCGTGCCTCGCCCGCTGAGAACGCGTGCCGATTGGTGGGCGGGATCCCCACCACCACCACCCGGCCACCGGGTCTGGCGGCGATAAGCGCCGACTCGAGCGCAGCATCCTCGCCGGCGACCTCGAAGCCGACATCGACCTTGGCCACCTCGCGGATGCCCTCGGGCTGCCCATCGACCTCGGTGAGCCAGGCCTCGTCCGCACCGGAGGCGAGCGCGGCCTTCACGCGATGGGGCTT
This sequence comes from Chloroflexota bacterium, assembly GCA_050115215.1. Classification (GTDB taxonomy): domain Bacteria; phylum Chloroflexota; class Limnocylindria; order Limnocylindrales; family CSP1-4; genus JAFMJV01. The sequence continues at coordinate 1,419 of JASFQX010000171.1, read as the reverse complement.
GGCGTCGGTGGCGATGATGCGGCTGGCACCCATGGCCCTGAGCGCGCGGATGATGAAGAGGCCGATGGGCCCGGCCCCGAAGACGCCGGCGCTCATGCCGCGTTTGAGGTGGCCCAGGTCGATGCCGTGGAGCGCGATGCCGAGGGGCTCCAGCAGAGCGATATGGTCACCTTCGATGCTGTCGGGCGCGGGCAGCAGCAGCCGCTGGGGCCAGGCCATCAGGGTGCGCAGCCCACCGTGGACCGGCGCGTGGCCCAGGAAGCGGACATCGGGGCAGAGGTTGCCGTTGCCCCCGCGGCAGAACTCGCACACGCCGCAGGGGTCGGCCGGCTCGACCACGACCCGCTCCCCTGCGCGCGGGCCGGACACGACGACACCACCGAGCTCGTGGCCAAGCACGAGCGGCTCATCGACGAGCGATTCGCCGATGCCGCCATCCTCGTACCAGTGGAGATCGGACCCGCACAGACCGACCGCGGTGACGCGCACGAGCTCCTCCCCGGGCGCGGCCACGGGCTCAGGTTCGTGGTGGATCCGGACGTCGTGGGCGCCGTGCAGACGTAGCACTTCCATGGCCCAACCATACCCTCACCACAGGCGCGTCAGAAGGACGAGCGGACGGTGCCTGCTGTCAACGGTCTCGAGTCAGCGTGACGTATGCTCTGGACGCGACCGATGGACGCGTGGCGTGCGCGTCGTCGGGTCACACCGGTGAGGAGTCCGTATCGCCAGATGGCCACCGAGCCTGTGCACGTACCAGCACACGCATCCGACTGGGCCACGCCGACTGTCCGCTCCAAGTCGACGTGGGCGCCCGCCCCGGCCGTCGGACGCCCGCGCACGCCCGTCAACGAGGATCTCATCGAGGTCGCCTCGTCGATGGCACCGGGCAAGGCCCTTGACCTCGGCTGCGGCGAGGGCCAGAACGCCATCTGGCTGGCCAATCACGGCTGGATCGTCCGAGCGGTCGATCTCTCCCCTGCCGCCATCGCCGAGGCAGACGAGTACGCGACCGCCGCCGGGGTCGACAGAAGCATCCTCTTCGACGTGGCGGACGCCGCCGCCTGGAGACCGGCCTCGCGCTATGACCTCGTCTTCTGCACCTTCGCGCTGCCCGCCCGCGGCATGGGTCGCAGCCGCATGCTGGAGATGGCTGCCGCCGCCGTGGCCCCAGGCGGCCGCATCCTGCTGACCGACTTCGACGCCTCGCTGCGCCGGGACGGCTGGATGGCCGAGAAGTACCTCGTCTCGGTGGAGGAGCTCGAGCGGCACCTCTCGGGCTTCCACATCGACCGGTCCGGCGTGCGCCGGGCCCGTCACCATCACGGTTACGAGGAGCGCATCCTGCCCGTGGCCAACGTCATCGCCACCCGCCGCACGGACCTGCGCTCGAGCTTCTAGTCCTCGAAGTAGAGCCCG
>JASFQX010000170.1:0-5158 GCA_050115215.1 Chloroflexota bacterium | reverse complement strand
GCCATGCTGGGCATGACCGCCGTGCTCGGGGCGATGGCCATTCGCGCCGCGGAGGTCGAGGAACCCATGCGCAACTGGATCTTCGTGGCGCTGATGCTCGTGCTCACGGGGCTGCTCGCTGCCGCCGTCGTGCGCCGGCCGCTGCCGTTCACGCGCGCGGAGGTGATCCTGGCCGTGGTCCTGCCGGTCCTTGCCGGCCTCGCCCTGGCAGTCCTCGGCCGACTGGAGTACAGCGGCCTCGCCTTCGCGGCAGCGGCCGGGGTGGCGCTGCTGGCCATGATCGTCACGCGCCTGGGTCACGGCCCGTGGGCGCCCGGAGCGCGTTCGCCGGCCCCGGGCACGAGTGTGTGGCTCCGCCCCGGCCCGGTGCCCAGCCCGCCCTGGCCGTTCGGTCTGAGCGTGCTCAGCACCGTGCCCTGGCTGCTCACGCTCGGCGCGCTGACCATCCTGCCGGCGGTCGTCTATGTCGTGGGCTACGCGCCGTGGGTCGACCTCGACAACGCCTGGGGCTTGCCCCTGCTGGGCGACCTGCCTTTCCTCCCGGCGTCGACCGAGGGCGGTCGCACGCTCGCCGACCTGACCGAGTCGATGTACCAGTATCACGACAATCTGCGCGCGGAGCACGCTGCGTCCTCACCCTGGTGGGCCTGGCCCCTGGACCTCAAGCCGGTGTGGTTCTTCCAGGAGCGCTACGCGGGGGACCAGACCGGGCTCATCTATGACACCGGCAACCTCGTGATCTTCTGGCTCGGGCTCGCGGGCATGGGCTTCTCGGCCTGGATGGCCTGGCGCCGACGCAGCCTGGCGCTGACGGCCGTGGTCATCATGTGGGCCGCCCTGTGGCTGCCGTGGGCTCGCATCGACCGGGCCACGTTCCAGTACCACGTCTACGCCAGCCTGCCCTTCATGATCACGGCCCTGGCCTATTTCCTGGCTGAGCTGTGGCACGGTCCCGGCAGGCGCACCTGGTTGCTGGCGCGTGTCGCGGGGGCGCTGGCCATCGTGGCCGTGCCCCTGCTGTGGCTGCTGCGCACGCCCGTGTGCATCCTCTCGGGCACGGCCGTGGCCCATCCGAACGGCGCGGCCTGCGCGTCGCAGGTGACGCGCATCGCGCAGCTGAGCGAGGGCGGGGTGGCGGCGCTGCTCCTGCTCGGCGTGGGCGCCGGCAGCGCCGCGTTCCTGCTCTGGCGCGCCGCCCGCGCGCCCGCGAGCGGGGTGACGGCACAGGGCAGCTACGCCGCGAGGCTGGTGATGGTCGGCCTGCTTACGCTGGGCGGGGTGGTTGCGGCCCTGCTGCTGCTCGACACCACCTCCACCACCGGGCTCACGCTCAGCTCGGACGTGCTGGCACTGCTGGCGCTGGTCGTCCTCGCCATCCCGGCCTGGGTCGTGCTCCACGCCCGTGACCCACGTCGCTTCGTGCTGGGCGTGCTGGCCGCGGCGCTCCTGTGGCTGCTGGTGTGGTATCCGAACCTCTCGGGTCTGCCGCTGCCGGATGACCTCGCTCACCTCTATCAGGGCCTGCTGCCGACCTGGAACTGGGATTTCCAGTTCGCCGTCAACACCGACCCGGCCGTCGACGGCGGGGTCATCGGCCTGGGTACCCTGGTCGTCGCGGCCGTGGCCGTGGTCTTCGTGGCCGCCGCCGCCACCGCGGCCTGGCGCTGGGGCCGGGCGCCGGCGCCTGGGGTCGGCAGGGACGCCGCTGACGGCGCACCGAGCCAGCATCGAGGACTGGTGCCCGAGCCTAGTCGCGCTCCTGCCCCGCCGGCGCCTCAGTCTGGCTCCACAACCCAGGGCTCCGCTGCGGGGCATCGGGGATCGCGGCGCTGAAGCCGGGGGGCAGCGACCCGCGCGACGCGAGGCGACGGATGACGAAGCCGTAGTAGTCCTCGACCTTGGCGGTGATGTTCTCCCAGCTGAACTGGACCGCCCGTTCGCGGCCGGACGTGCCCATCCGCTCGCGCAACAGCGGGTCGCGCAGCAGCGTGCCCAGAGCCGCGGCCAGCGCCTCCACGTCCCGAGGCGGCACCAGCACGGCCTGCTCGCTGCGTCGGACCACGCCCTTGTAGCCGTGGATGTCGCTGCAGACGATGGCCGTGCCGCTGGCCATCGCCTCCAGCAGGACGATGCCGAACGACTCCTGGCCCGTGGCCGGGCTGGCGTAGATGTCAGCGGTGGCGAAGGCCCGGGCCTTGTCGTGGTCGGAGAGCCGGCCGAGCATCTCGACGCCACCCAGGCGGCGCGACTGGATGTAGCGACGGGCCTCACCGGCCTGCGGCCCGTTGCCCACGATGAGCAGTCGACAGCCCAGTCCCTCGAGGCGCAGCTGGTAGTAGGACCGCAGCAAGTACATCAGGCCCTTGCGCTGCTCGAAGCGCCCCACGAACAGGATGTTGGGCACGCCATCGTTCCAGCGGGCGAAGGGCGGCACGTCGTCGTACTGCGAAAGGTCCACGCCGTTGGGGATGACCTTGTACTCCCCCGGGAAGTAGCGCTTGATGAAGTGCTGGGCCGCGGCGCTGACGGCGATGCGGCCGTGGAGCCGCCGGGCCGGGGTGCGCATGAAGCGCTTGCCGAACTCGTACGAGGGACTGAAGCCCGAGTAGGCGTGGAAGGTGCCGATGTTCACGGCCTGGCTGTGGCGCAGGATCATCAGCGAGAGGAAGGGCACGAACGGCTCGTGGAAGTGGATGAGGTCGAAGCGTTCACGGTCGAGCATCTCGGTCACCAGCTGCCCGTAGCGGTGCGAGACCGTGAGCGTGCCGATGGAGCCGTTGGTGGGCACGCTCCAGCCGTAGCCCAGGCGGATGATGTCGCCCTCGCTCGAGCGCTGCGGTCCATGGGTCGAGCTGATGATGCGCACGTCGTGGCCCCGCTTGACGAGGTTCTCGTAGAGATAGCCGACGTGGGCGTTCACGCCGCCCGGCAGCGGAAAGATGTAGGGCGTGACCAGGCCGATCTTCACGGTGCCTCCTCCGGTGGCAGGCCAGCCGCCATGCGGTCGAAGGCGACCGGACGGTTACGCCCGCCGGGGTAGCCCAGGTCGCGACCAGTGCCGTCGCGGCGCAGCTTGCCGCTGACCTCGTCGCGAAGGGCCACCAGGTTCTTGCGCGTCTGCTGCCCGAACATCCCCAGCTGCGAGCGCCAGCTGTAGCTCTCTCCCTGCCAGCGCGTGTCGCGCTCCCGCAGCGCCCGGCGCAGGCTCTGCTCCACACTCCCGCGCTGGCGCACGATGGTCACGGTCGAGCCCACGTTGGCCGCCCTGTGCGCATCCGAGCCGCCGGTGGCGGCGATGCCCAGCTCGTCGGCCAGCGCCGGCGCGCGCCGGCTCCAGCGACCCAGGGCGGCACCGGCGGTGGTGGGGTTGAAGCCCTCCATGCCGTCGGGGTGGTATATGGGGTCAGGCTCATCGAGGAGCTTGCGGATGGCACCCTCGCGCGCGCACATGGGGTAGGGCGGCAGCGGGTGGGCGATGATGGCCAGTCCGCCCTGCTCGTGGATCCTGGCGATGGAGTCCTTGAGCGAATGCCACGGGCGGATGCGCCTGGTCAGGTACAACCCCACCAGGTGACCGCCGCGCGTCGTGACCTCCTCGCCCACGATGACCTCGATGGGCCAGCCCCGATGCAGCGCGATGGCCTGCCCGGCGAGCGCTGCGTCCACGCGCTCGTGGTCGGTGATACCGATGGCATCCAGGCCGGCCGCGAGGCCGGCCTGGATCATGGTCTCGACGTCGTCGATGCCGTCCGAGGCGAGCGTGTGCACGTGCGGGTCGATGCGCAGCTCGCGCACCTGCTCGTCCGCGGCCACCACCGGCGCCTGCTCCATCGTCTCCTCGTCGCTCATCCCGACTCGTCCTCCCAGATGGGAAAGAACAGTGTGGTCCATTGTTCGGGTGCGCGCGCGATGATGCGCTCCATCGCGCGCGTCTCCTGCTCCAGGATCTGGCGCGTGGCCTCGCGGCGCCCGGCGCCGGGCTCCGGCCGCAGGAGGATGGTGTGGCCGAGCCACTCTCCCAGTCCGGTGCGTTCGATGGCCTCGAGGTAGAGCGGTGCACCCGTCTGCACCGAAAGCAGGGCCGGGCCGATGGGCAGGCGCAGGGGCGCCCCGAACAGCTCCGCCTCCACACCACGGCCGCCGATATTGCGGTCGGCCACGATGCCCACGGCCTCGCCCCGTGCCAAGGCCGCGGTGAGCGCTTCCGCCGCCCGGTCCAGGGGCACGATGGTCACCTCCAGCTCGAAGCGGACCCGGTCGAAGTAGGCGCGCGCGAGCGGCGAAGCGACGAACTCCATGGGCCCGGTCAGGGGGAGCGGGCCGACGCGGGCGCCGTAGATGGCGGAGAGGTCCACCGAGCCGAAGTGCATGGCCATGTGGATGGGCCCGGGCTCGCCGGGGGCCGGGACCGAGAGCGCGGCGGCCGAGACCTCCGGATAGGCCGCCACGAAGCGGCGGGCCAGCTCCTCGCCGCTGTAGCGCGGAGCGAGCGCCGCCTCCGCATAGGTCACGACCCAGTGGCCGAAGGTGTCGCGCACGAGCCGGTCGAGCGAGCGCGCGTCGCGTGCGGCCCGGGCGACACGCGGGCTGGCCAGGTCGTTGGCCACCAGCCAGTCCACGACGCGCCGGAGGTTGTGGCGCACCAGCCGGCGCCGCTCGGGCATCAGCAGGTACAGCCCGGCGCCGACGGCGAAGGCCGCCCGATAGAGCGGCTTGTCGGGCAGCCGGCGGCCCAGCCAGAGTCCCCACAGCAGCAGCCGGAAGACCGTCTTCTGGAACGGGTTCAGCTCCGGTCCGGGGGGCAGCGTCGGTCGAGCGTCGGAGGACGACCCCGCCTGCGGGCTGGCGTGCGGCTCAGCCATCGGCCGTCCCCACCTTGGCCGTCCCCACCTGCCCGGCACGAGCGGCGAGGGCCTCTGCCTCGGCCTCGCTCACAGGCCACATGGGCTTGAACGTGTACCACTGGTCGGGGGCCTGGGCGATCATGTCCTCGAGCGCGTCGGCGACCGCCTGCGTGGCGCGCGACAGCTCAGCGGGCGACGTGTCGGCGACCTCGATGGGCTGGTACATGACCGCCCGGTAGCTCCCACCCGGCTGGCGCCGGGCTACGACCGGCAGCAGCACGGCGCCCGTGCGCGCCGCCAGCGTGGCCGGGCCG
>JASFQX010000169.1:0-5160 GCA_050115215.1 Chloroflexota bacterium | reverse complement strand
AGAGCCAGACGGCCACACGCTTCGTGGACGACATGGCCATCCGTTGCGCCGGCTGTGAGGCGCTCATCGGCTCGCTCTCCGGCGGCAACCAGCAGAAGGTGGTCGTAGCGCGCTGGCTGCAGGCCGACAGCCAGCTGCTCCTGCTCGACGAGCCCTTCCGTGGCATCGACATCGGCTCGCGCCGCGTCATCGTGCAGCACCTTCGCTCGCAGTCAGAGCGCGCGGTACTGGTGGCCTCCTCCGATCCCGAGGAGATCCTCGAGGTCGCCGACCGCATCCTGGTCATGGCCGCCGGGCGCCTCGTGGGCGAGATGCGGGCCGAGGAAGCCACGACCGCCAACCTCGCTCGGCTGATGGCCGGTATCCCCGCGGAGGCAGCCGCGTGACGCAGCCAGCCACCCAGCCGCCGGCACCGGCGCCGAGCGACGCGGCCGAGGCCCGCGTCCGCCTCGACCTGCGCACGCTCGTCTACCGCTACGGCCTGCTCGTGGTGCTGGTCGGCCTGATCGTCTTCTTCGCCGCCACGCAGCCGGCCTTCGGGACCTGGCGCAACGGCATCATCATCATGCAGTCGGTAGCCATCGTGGCCATCGTGGCGCTGGGTGTGACGGTGTCCCTCGCGGCCGATGGCTTCGACCTGTCCGTCGGCGCCAACGTCGGCTTCGTGGTCATGCTGACCACATCGGTCATGGTCATCCACGACTTCCCCGCCGTCGTGGCAGTGGTCGTCGGCCTGCTGGCCGGCGCCGGCATCGGCGTCTTCAACGGCCTGCTCATCGTCAGGGGCCGCGTACCTGACCTGCTGGCCACGCTGGGCACGATGTTCCTGTTCCTGGGACTGACGCTGATGATGACCTCAGGCGAGTCGATCGCCCAGGGCATGCCCATCGACGACCAGGGCACGCCGGCACCCGGCAGGGTGTGGCCAGAGTTCCTGTGGCTCGGGCGTGGAGAGATCTTCTTCGACATCCGCGTCTCGGTCGTCATCATGCTCGTCATCGGCGCAGCGGTGTGGGTCTTCCTCGAGCACACGCGCTGGGGGCGCACGATCTACGCCATCGGCGGCAACCGCGAGGCCGCGCGGCTGGCCGGCATCCGCGTCGACCGGATGCGCGTGCTGGCCTACGTCATCAGCGGCGTGCTGGCGGCGACGGGCGGCATCATCCTCGCCGCGCGTCTCGGGCGGGGCGACGTCGGCGCGGGAGAGCCCTTTCTGCTCGAGGCGGTGGCCGCGGCCCTCATCGGCTTCGCCGTGCTGGGCGCGAACCGGCCCAACGCCTTCGGCACGCTTGTCGGTGCCGTCTTCGTGGGCGTCCTCATCAACGGCCTGACGATGATGGGCCTCCCCTACTACACGCAGGACTTCGTCAAGGGCGCCCTCCTCGTGACCGCCCTGGTGATGAGCTTCTCCACCATCTTCCGTCGAGGTCGCCTGACGTGACAGCCAGAGGTCACCGCGCATGAGCAGCATCCCACCCTACGAGCTCCTCTCCATCGAGACCGTGCCCAAGTACATCGCGGGAAGGCCCGACCTCTACGCGCTGGTCGATCCACGCGACCTGCACGTGCGTGAGATCGGCGACGGCAACCTCAATCTCGTCTTCATCGCCCAGGACGGGCAGGGCCGCGGCATCTGCCTCAAGCAGTCCCTGCCGTACGTGCGGCTGGTGGGCGAATCGTGGCCGCTGACGCCGCACCGCGCGACCGCCGAGGCCCGCGCCTACGACGCTGCTGTGGCCGCAGCTCCCGAGCACGTGCCCGACTACTACGGCTTCGACGCCGAACGCTTCATCCTGGCCATGGCCGACCTCTCGGCCTGGGCCGTCTGGCGCACGGCGCTGAACGCCGGAGAGATCCACCGCGGGGTGGCCTGGCAGATGGGCGACTACGTCGGGCGCGTGGCCTTCTCGACATCGGTCTTCGGCATGGAGATCGAGGACATGCAGCGAGCCGCGGCCTCTGCCATCAATCCCGACCTCTGCCGCATCACCGAGGACCTCGTCTTCACCGAGCCCTACATCGACCACGAGCACAACAGCGTGCATCCCGACGTCGAGCCGGAGGTGGCGCGACTGCGCGGCGACACGCGCCTCATCGCCGAGGTCGGCGGGCTGAAGTACCGCTTCATCACCGCAGCGCAGGCGCTCATCCACGGCGACCTGCACACCGGCTCGGTGATGGTCCGCCACGTCCCGGCCGACGAAGGTGGTACCGGCGAGGACGGCGAAGGCAAGGCTATCGATGGGGAATTCTGCTACTACGGGCCGGTCGGCTTCGACATCGGCGCCCTCATGGGCAACTACCTCGCAGCCATGGCACGAGCGAAGGTGCTCGATCGTCCGGCCGAGTTCCAGTCGTTCCTGCGCGGACTGGCCGCTGAATCGTGGAGTGCCTTCGACGTCGCCGTCCGCGAGCGCTGGCCCGACCGCGCCGACCACTTCTACTCCGACGAGATGCTGGAAGACTGGATCGGTTCGGTCTGGCGCGACAGCGTCGGCTTCGGCGGGTGCAAGGCCATCCGCCGCATCGTGGGTCTGGCCAAGGTCTCCGATATCGAGTCGCTGGAGGGCGCCGAGCACGTGGCTGCGGCCACGATCGTGCTGCGCGTGGCGCACCGCTGGATCGTGGAGCGCGAGCGCCTCGACCACCCGGCCGATCTCATGGGCGTGTTCGACGAGGTCGTCGCGGAGGTGCTGTCATGACCGCCGCCTCCGAGCCGCGCCCCTCGGTCGCCTGGGTCGATGGCGCCATCGAGATCATCGAGCAGACGCGGCTGCCGGCCGAGCTGGTGGTTGAGCGGCTGACCACGGTGGACGCCGCCATCGACGCCATCCAGCGACTGGCCGTTCGCGGGGCGCCGGCCATCGGTGGCTGCGGCGCCCTGGCGATGGTGCTCGGCCTGCAGGAGGCCGGAGCGATCTCGCTCGTCGAAGCGCGCGCTGCGCTCGATCAGCTTGCGGGCCGCATCGGCGACGCCCGCCCGACGGCGGTGAACCTCTCGTACGCGGTGAAACGGGTCCGCGACGCCGCCGCGGGCGGTAGCAGCGCGGACGAGATCGTCGAGCGCGCGTTGCGTGAGGCGCAGGCTATCCTCGACGAGGATCGCGCGGCCTGCGATCGCATCGGGGAGCACGGTCGTGCCGAGCTCGCCGGCCGCGAGGTGATCCTGACCCACTGCAACACCGGCCGCCTGGCGACACTCGGCTGGGGTACGGCGCTGGGCGTCGTCTACGCCAAGGCCGCCGCCCGCGAGCCGGTGCGGGTGTACGCCTGCGAAGCGCGGCCGCTGCTGCAGGGCGCCCGCCTGACGACCTGGGAGCTGATGGACGCCGGCATCGACGTCACGCTCATCCCCGACGGCGCGGCGGCGTCGCTCCTGCGTAGCGGCCGCGTCGACGCCGTCGTCGTGGGTGCCGACCGCATCGCCGCCAACGGGGATACGGCCAACAAGATCGGCACGTACGCCCTGGCACTGGCAGCGCAAGCCGCCGGCGTGCCGTTCTACGTCGCGGCACCCACCTCCACGTTCGATCCGGCCACGCCGACGGGCGAGGACATCGTGGTCGAGGAGCGCGACGCCGACGAGGTCCGCGCCTATCGCGGCACCTTCGGCGCGCCCGTGGATGTGCCGGTCTGGAACCCTGCCTTCGACATCACCCCTCATGAGCTCGTGACCGCCTACATCAGCGAGGTCGGCGTGCTGCAGCCGCCCTTCGACACGCTGTCCGTATAGCACGCCACTGGCCCTGACCTGTTCGGCATCGGTCGTCTGCCGCTCGAGCGCGGCCATATCAGAGGCGGCTGGGCAGGTCGCCGCGTCACCCGGATGGCGGAACCAAGACCTTCGCCGCAAGCGAGACATCTCCCTCTAGCTGAAGCCCCTGGCGGCGGGCTTCTGTCAGGGAGAGCTCCCCCGCTATCAAGCCAAGCAACACTTCGGCGCGAGCCGAGACAGTGGCATTCGGTTGCGGGACCTCGGCCGCGACGACCTCCAGAGCACGATCCGGTTCGGCGACAACGGTCGTCCGGCACCCGTCGATGCTCACGACGACCGAACCCTGCGCCGTCGATGGGCGGGCGGCGAGGAGGGCGCGCAGCGCCAGCTTGCCCCACCCTGGTTGGAAGCGATCGTCGCCCTGGCCTGCTCGCATCCAGTGCCGGCCCCAGGCGATGAGGCTCATGATGGCTGGCTCAAGCTCGGATCCGACTTCGGAGAGCTTGTAGATCAGCCGACGTCCATCCGTCTCATCGCGTGCTCGCTCGATCAACCCATCGGCCTCGAGCCGGCGAAGTCGATCCGCCAGCAGGTTGGTCGGGATGCCCGCGAGCGCCGTCTGCAGGCTGCCGAAGCCCGCCGGAGCGATCAGGAGCTCGCGGATGATCAGCAGTGTCCAGCGGTCCCCGATGTGGTCGAGGGCACGGGCCAGCCCGCAGAACTGCCCGTATGTCTTCGCCATGCTCCGATTCTACTTGACTTAATCAAGTGACCTGTGCTGAACTCGGGGCATGAGCACCATCCTCCTGCTCCACGGCATCCCCGGCTCAGCCGCGAACTGGAGCCACGTGATCCCGCTCATCGAAGCGCACCACGATGTCATCGTTCCCAACCTTGTCGGCTTCGCCGGCAGCGAGTACGACGCATCTGGCGATGACCTACTCGCTCCGAGCCAAGCCCGGCATGTGCTTGAGCTGCTCGACTCGCGCGGCATCCACCGCGTAGCGGTCGTAGGGCACGACTTCGGTGGACCGGTCGCAGCGCACCTCGTGGCATCGGCGCCCGATCGGGTCGAGGCGCTCGCCCTCTTCGCGACCAATGCCTTTCCCGATACGCCGATCCCGTTCCCGCTGTCCTTGATCGACCTGCCCGTCCTCGGACCGATGGTGGAGCGGCTGCTGTTCTCGCGAGCGTCGCTGGCGATGATGGTTCGTCGGGGCACGGGCGAGCCCAAGCCCGATCTGGACCTGGCCGACTATCTTGGAGACGAAGAGCAGGTCGCTGCGATCCGCTCGATCTTCTCGGCCAGCCTGCACCGGATCGTCGAGCTCTACACGCCGGTCGAGGCGGCCCTAGCGTCGGTCGCGGTTCCAGCACTGGTGGGTTGGGGCGACCGGGATCCGTTCTTCGATGTCGCGACCGGAAGGCGGACGGCACAGACCATC